>JAGRNC010000479.1 GCA_020440935.1 Leptospiraceae bacterium
TGGCGTTTCGCAGCTTTTTGCCGGATCGGGTGTTTGCCTACTTCAGTGATCTCCAATCGGCTTTCTATCGCGATGGTATGGATCCCTGCGATGAAGCGACGTTCGAAGAAATTGCAAAACCATATGGGCTGAATCAGGACTTTCTAGAATTCTATAGAAGCGATGAAGCTCGCTATCAGACCGCGCTGGACTTTCAACTCGCCCGGGCCGTGGGCGTCAGCGGTTTTCCCGCCCTGGTTCACCTGAAAGACAAACGAGCCATGTTAATTAGCTACGGATACACGCCGTTTGAGAAAATCCAGGATGTGATGGATAATCTGGTGCTCGCCCCACCCGCTGCGGGATCGCAAGGAGATGCGTGTAGCACGGATGGATGTGATTAATCGGCAAATGAATTGTTCCAACTAACCGGCAATCCAGGAGCAAGATTTTTAGGATGGGTGGAACGGTCTGCAAATGCCCGCTCTGCGATGAACCAATCAGACCGAGTCATTTACATTTAGCAAAGTATCAATCTGAATTCCAGCCCATAGGCACACCAGGGCGCCCAGCGCGCCGATGACAGCACCCAGGATCCAATGCTTCCATTGGAGATCAGGCATTGTGCCCCGCCGGCTTCCGATGAGCAGATATAGACCGGCAGGAACGTACAGAATCGCCGAAGTTATCAATCCAGGGGTGTATCGAAACAGTGCAACGCTGGCAAAAATGTGCGGCACGAATGCATTTAGAAATTCCATGCATACGAATGCCATCATTACATCGCCAAAGTATTCCCCCCGCCCTATCCAGCGAAAGGCATATAAACAGAAACCAACGAGCGTAAGCAGAAAAACACCGAGGGAGAATTGATCCGCATTAAACGGCGGTGCATAGGGCGCTACCTCGAGCCAATGGTACATGGAAAGTGCCTCTTCCAGATTATGCAGAGCGAATAGGATCGGTGGCAGAAAGAAAAACCAATGGAGTCTCCCTGCGCCAGAAATCACAGCCCCGTCCCCGTGATGGATTCCTGTATGCTGCCCCACCGTCATCGCGCTTCATTCCTGTGGCCGGAAGAATGGATCAAATGATTGGAAACCCGCCGGAATGCGAAGATCAATGCCGGACTTACTGGCATGATCGCGGATAAAGTCCATGGTGGCTCCAAAATCATCCATCAAAGGCGGCAATGGCAATAACGGTTCCGAAAGAGGTCGCCAGAAGTCATCCCAGTGGATCAAAATAATGCGCGATGGCTGCGTGGTGGACACCACTTCTTCCCAGTAGCGCTGCCTGTATTCGTCGGTCTGTTTTCCCAGAGCCCCAATGCCCAGAAAGACCACGTCTGCCTTCACTCCCTTTAATACTCCAGGTTCGAAACCAGCGCTTCCCTGGATCAGTATTCTTTTTCCAGAGTGTTCGATGAGAACCGAGTAGCATTGGCCCATGGCATACTCTTTATAGCTGGCCGGAACGTGCAATGGATGGTCCAGAGTGCCCGGCGAAACAGGATTCGGACTATGACGCGAAGGCAACACTTGTAACTTGAAGTCTCCCACGGTGTAGATCTTTCCGGGCTCCACCCGCTCCATTTGCGCTTCGCTCAAACCCTGTCCACGGGCAATTTGCAAACTGGTTTCCGAACCCAGAAGGCGGGCCCCTGTAAGTCGAGCTACAAGCGGTGAATCCATGGCGTGGTCATAGTGCGAATGAACCGGTACAATTACGTCCACCTTGTGAATTCCCGCCTTCGCAAGCGATTGGCGAACCCTGGCTTCATCAGGTCCAATGTCGCTAAAAAGCACAGTCCATAGTCCCGGCCGTGAAAAGAATCCGTCGGTCAAAATGGAATGCTTCCCATCGGATATCAAGATGGTGGAAACGCCCAGAAATTGAATCTTAATCGGAGCGGCAGCATTCTCGGCGCTGGCAGGAATGGCTAGATCGCTGTACTCCGACAGATCAGGGTGGGAGCGAGCAAGCACCAGTAACAATCCGATGCCAGCAACCAGGATAAATGCGAAAACGATCAGGATCTTTTTGATCATGATTACTCAGTGATGCGCTACAATAAATCAGTCCACAATGAAATCAAATTTTCGCACGGCCGACTCATTGCCCGCATTGTCTTTGATTTGCACTGTTGCGCTGTGTCGTCCGGGACTCAGGATTTCCGAAGGGTAATAGATTTCAAAACCGTAACGATCGGGGTCCCATTCTGCTCGCGCTGGCTTTCCATCCACTACCAGCTTCAATGAGTAGAAATCCAATCCGGTTCCATATTCTCGGAAATATCGCAAAGGCAGCAATACGTCTTTGCCCGCCTTTCCGCGAAGTAGCGGAATATTCAGAATCCTGGGCGCCGATTCGTCCAGCAAAACTACGTATCTTTCCAGCGAACGAACGTATCCGGTGATTCGCCCGTTTCGCGCAATTGCCACCGGGTATACTCCCTTTCCCGTAATTCTATACAATGCTGCCTTCGATGCATACTCTTCCGGGACATCGTAATCCAGCCGAATCGCAGATATTAGAAAGATTCGGTCCCTGAAAATCGATCCGGTCATTTCTTCAGTATTGCGGCCCGAAAGCGAATACACCGGCGAAACGGCCTTAAGACCTGTATTTGTGGCGTTTCCCGATTCATTGAGCATAAAACGCACATCGCCGGTCAAAGCCTGGGGTCCTAC
>JAGRNC010000480.1 GCA_020440935.1 Leptospiraceae bacterium
ATGATGGCGGCGACCTTACCGCTTACGTTCACAAAGAAAAGTCTGAGCTACTGGCCGAGATCAAAGGCGTTTCTGAAGAAACTACCACAGGCGTACATGCGCTGTACAAAATGCTCAAAAAAGGCGAGCTGAAGATGCCCGCCATCAACGTGAACGACTCTGTAACCAAGAGTAAATTTGATAACCTGTACGGATGCCGCGAATCGCTGGCTGACGGTATCAAGCGTGCTACCGATGTGATGCTTGCCGGTAAAGTAGCCGTAGTCTGCGGTTATGGCGACGTAGGTAAAGGATCTGCTCAGAGCCTTCGCGCTTATGGATGCCGCGTTGTGATTACCGAAATCGATCCTATCTGTGCGCTCCAGGCGGCCATGGAAGGGTATCAGGTTGATCTCATGGATGACATGGCGGACAAAGCCGATATCTTCGTAACCACTACAGGTAACAAAGATATTATTACTCTGGATCACATGAAGAAGATGAAAGATGGAGCGATTGTTTGCAACATTGGTCACTTCGATACAGAGATTCAGGTAGCTGCACTAAACAAGTCCGGCGCCAAAAAGGTAGAAATCAAGCCGCAGGTAGATAAATATACCTTCAACGATGGTCATAGCATTATCCTTCTTGCAGAAGGCCGTCTGGTAAACCTGGGCTGCGCTACCGGTCACCCCTCTTTCGTAATGTCGAACTCATTTACGAATCAGGTGGTTGCGCAAATCGAACTGTACAACAATAAATATGAACTGGGAGTTTACGTGCTTCCCAAACACCTCGACGAAAAAGTTGCACGCCTCCATCTCGAAAAGATTGGAGTTAAACTCACTCAGCTTACCTCAGATCAGTCTGATTATCTGGGGGTTCCGGTGGAAGGTCCATTCAAACCGGAAAACTATCGTTACTAAGATGGACTCGCCCCGGCTACGGCCGGGGCCTACTTTTGGCATTATACTTTTAAAGGCGGCAGGCCCGCCGATGCGGCAATCTCAGCGCATCCATACAGATAAGCATTCGCACACGTCAGAGCCCATCGGGCAGGCGCAAGCGAGGAGACAATTATGAGCAAGACAGAAACACAGGATCGAACCAAATTACTCTACGAGCAGCTGGAGAAGCGCATTCTGGTGCTCGATGGGGCCATGGGCACCATGATCCAGAAGCATAAGCTGGAAGAGGAAGATTTTCGAGGTACGCGGTTCAAAGACCATAAAGGCGAACTCAAAGGAAACAATGACCTACTGGTTATGACCCGACCGGAGCTCATCCAGTCCATCCATGAAGAATTTCTGGAGGCCGGATCCGATATTATAGAAACCAACACCTTCAGTGGAACTACAATCTCGCAGGCAGACTATGACTTGCAGGACATCGTTACCGATTTAAATATCGAAGCCGCACGAGTGGCCAGAGCCGCCGCGGACAAATACACCGAAAAGACTCCAGAGAAGCCTCGGTTTGTGGCCGGATCCATTGGACCTACCAACAAAACTCTTTCGCTATCTCCGGATGTGAATGATCCGGGCTACCGGGCGGTTACATACCAGGAAGTGGTGCTGGCCTATGAGCAACAGGTGGAAGCCCTGATAAAGGGCGGAGTGGACATCCTTCTGGTGGAGACTGTCTTTGATACTCTCAATGCAAAGGCGGCCCTGTTCGCCATCGAGAACGTTTTCGATCGCATTGGATATTCCCTGCCTACGATGGTTTCCGGTACAATCGTGGATCAGAGTGGACGAACCCTGTCCGGTCAGACCACCGAGGCATTCTGGATCTCCATTTCGCATATGCCCCATCTTCTCAGCGTTGGTCTGAACTGCGCTCTGGGCTCGGCTCAGATGAAGCCTTTTATCCAGGAGCTTTCCCGGGTGGCGGGCTGCCGTGTAAGCCTCTATCCCAATGCGGGGCTTCCCAATGAATTTGGCGGCTACGATGAAACGCCCGAATACATGGGAGAGCAGATCCATAACTATGCCAGCGAAGGCTGGGTGAACATCATTGGAGGCTGCTGCGGAACCACTCCGGATCATATCAGGGCCATGGCGAAATCCGTGGAAGGAATCAAGCCGCGCCAGCCTGCAACACAGGAGCCCTATCTCCGACTATCCGGTCTGGAACCTCTGGTGGTTCGCCCGGAGGCAAACTTCCTGAATATTGGGGAACGGACCAACGTTACCGGTTCCAAGAAGTTCGCCCGCCTGATCCGAGAAGAGAACTACGAAGAAGCAGTGGCTGTGGCTCAGGACCAGGTTGAGAACGGCGCCCAGGTCATTGATGTGAACATGGATGAGGGGATGCTGGACTCCGAGGCCGCCATGGTCAAGTTCCTGAACCTGATTGGAGCAGAGCCGGAAATCTCCCGGGTGCCCATCATGATCGACTCTTCAAAATTTAGCGTCATCGAAGCTGGCTTGCGATGTGTTCAGGGTAAAGCCATTGTAAATTCCATCTCCATGAAAGAGGGAGAGGAGGCTTTCAAGGAACAGGCCCGCAAGATCATGCGCTATGGCGCCAGTGTCATTGTCATGGCTTTTGATGAAAAAGGTCAGGCGGATAGCTACGAGCGCATGATCGAAATCTGCGGCAAAGCCTACAAGATTCTCACCGAAGAGGTGGGCTTTCCTGCTCAGGATATCATTTTCGATCCCAACATCTTTCCCATCGCCACCGG
>JAGRNC010000481.1 GCA_020440935.1 Leptospiraceae bacterium
TCTCCAGAGAAGGATTGATGGCTTCTTTTGAGCGCAATCGCACTTTTCCGCGCGCTGCCAGAACAAATTCGCTACGAATGCTGGAGGCCTCGTCAAATTTTTCTTCGATTTCAGATCGATCAAATACCAGCTGCACAATTCCAGAGCGGTCCCTTAAATCTACGAAAATCAGTCCGCCCTGGTCGCGGTATCGAAACACCCATCCGAGAACGAAAATCTCCTGACCATCTTGCGTCTTGTTCACCGAGGCGCATGGAATACGCGCTCCATAGGCCTGATCAATCCAGCTTGTTGCCATATGGTCTCATTTCTGCACCGGTATGTGCAGGCGAGTAGAAAAATCGTTCACCCACCGTCCCCCTCCTGCAAACCGGTCCAATGAGCCCCAAACGGACAATTCTGGCAATCTGCCTCTCTGGTCTGACCTTCCTTCAGTGTAGCGAGACTCCCGAAGAAACCATTCTACGACTGCAAAAGCAGATGCAGGAGGGCAAATACGAACAAACAGAAACCGAAATCCTGGAACTGGAGCATGAAATCAGCGATGAAAGCTCGGTGGTACTATCAGAGAAGAATACAGCCCGGTTGTATGCAGTAAGTCTGGACCACACCGCATTTACCTGGTATGAAAACGGAAAGCTATTCTATCGCACTCTGGGAATTACCAAGGAACTTTCCCTGCCCGATGCGCCGGTGCGACTCCTACTTTCCTACTCGGGCAAGACTGCCCTGGCCGAGTACCATGACCGTCCGGGAAGCGATGGGAACTGTTCCTACGATTACATTCACATTATTCAGGGCAAAGTACATCCTGACATACTCTCAACAAACTGCGAGAATACTCCGGCCATCACCGATACCGGCGATCGAATCTACTATTCCGATGGAAAAGCGCTGTACTTCAAAGACACAGAAAAGGATGGCTCGGCTCTGGCGGCCCCGGCTTCCGTATTCAAGGAAAAGTTTAAGAAAGTAGAGAATCGATTCCACATTGCCAGCCTTCCAAATGGCGCAATATGGATCTTCTACGGCGAAGCCGGATATTACAATCTGTACTACTACTCGGGCAAAGGTCAGCCAACGGTATTTATGGAAGGGGTGGCGAGCCCCATCCTGTACGGATCAGTGCAACGCGACTTTTTGAAGGATGATACAGAGAAAATCAATCCGGAGAGCTTATTTGCGGGAGATCCGGCCGTATTTCTTTATACGGGCGCAGCCGGTAATTATAAGCTTCAGATGATCCATCTTCCGGACCGAAAGGGGCCGATCTTCGACGTGGGTATTCGAGAAGATATGTTTTATGTCGCAGAAAAGGAGCAATTTCTCCTGGTTCGCAATGACCATCTGAGTTATCTGAATCCCACCAATCGAAAATATAGCCGATTACCCATGGAAGCCAGCAGAATCTTTGTTTACTCAGAGGGGATTGCCTATGTTAATCCTAAGGGGAAGCTATTACTTCGATCCAGAGGATTCTCAAATTTTGAGAAAAAACTTTTTGAGCTGAAAGAAGAACTGGCTTCCGAGGGTCGATAATCGTACCGATTCGGGGAGACCTATGTTTACAAAGAAATACATAATAGCGCTGCTCTTTTGCCTGGCAGCATTTGGATGCACGGCTGACGATGAAGTGGCCGAGGGAGATCTGATCGGTTCGCTGGTGAATGCCGACGGCTATCTTCATTTTTACGCTGAGATCGATAACGATCAAACGCCCTATTGCGGAGAAGCCACGGCGCAGACTTCTTCCTCCAGTTCGTCGGATAGTTCCAGTAGCTCATCTTCTTCTTCCAGCGAAGACACATACGATATTGAGAGCTTTTACACATTTAAGTACGGAGAACAAATGATTCTTCGCTATACTTACAACATTTATCGAACCAAGTATTCCCTTACACCGATTTCCACGACCAGCCAGACCTGTAGCACCACGGATGGAATTACATGCGATGGCGTAGGACCTCTTACCTGCAAAACCGCGGATGGAATTACATGCGGGCTTTCCAAGACGATGATCTTTGTGAGCACCTGGCAGGGCATCCAGTTTACAGCGTCCAGCGGAAGTATATCCTGGAAAGATGGTTTCACTCTGACCAACGATAACAGCACCGTTCAATACGCGAACCTCGAATTGAACCTAGTGGATGACTCTGGAACCATTTTCAGAGGCACGGTGGTTTGTCAGAGCGATTCCAACTAAATTATGAGTAGAAAGCGCCCCATTCTATCGGTAATTCTGCCTACGTACAATGAGTCGGCAAACCTGCCTATATTACTGGGTAACCTGAAGAATACTCTGGGCTCGATTTCGCATGAGATTCTTGTCGTGGACGACAATAGTCCCGATCGAACCTGGGAAATCGCCGAAGACATCGCGGCAAAGGACGATACCATTCGAGTCATTCGCCGAGTCACCGATCGCGGACTATCCTCGGCCGTCGTTACCGGCATGGAAGTGGCCGAAGGCGAAATTCTGGCAGTAATGGATGCCGATTTGCAGCACGACGAGGCGCTGTTGCCGCGGATGGTAAAAACACTACAGGAAGGGTTCGACCTGGTAGTGGGATCGCGCGCGGCGGAAAGCGGCTCTTACGGCGAATGGTCTCGCCGCAGACGTTTCATTAGCTGGGTAGCCACCGTTATGGCGCGGGTTTTTCTAC
>JAGRNC010000482.1 GCA_020440935.1 Leptospiraceae bacterium
CCCTTTCGCCTGGTTGGCCGCGTTGGACGCGGCAAAGTTGCAAAGTCGACCACTCGTCGCTTAAGGTTTGCTCCATGGGCCGCGGCCCCGTTCCGGCATCCAGGAAACGAACTTTCCCGGTGAAAGATGGCGCGATTTGCCACCATTTAAGGCGAACTGCATCGCGGACGTTTGTCGGTAATCAGCAGTTCGGATTTTTTCCCTTTTGTCATTTTTCGTGTTGACCTACCCGTGGCAGGGTATAGAAAGCGAGCAATCCCGGGCCGGTGGCCGGGTCGATCGCAACTAGCCTTTGTCCCTACCTTCTTAAAAACCGTGTCCTGGAAATATCGTTTGGGTTAAGTATGATGAATATCTATGCGGGCAATCTCCCGTACAGTTTGAATGAGCAAGACCTCCAGTCCCTGTTCGCAGAGCACGGAGATGTCGAAAAAGCAACGATCATGATTGATCGTGAAACGGGCCGATCCAGAGGATTCGGATTTGTTGTAATGCCGGATGATTCCCAGGCTATGGGAGCCATTTCCGCGCTGAATGGTAGAGAAATCGATGGTCGAGCCCTTCGCATCAACGAAGCAAAGCCTCGCGAAGATTCGCGAAGACCGGATCGCTCCGGTGGCGGCGGAAGATCAGGGGGCGGACGTGGAGGTCCTCGTGGCGGTCACGGCGGCGGTCGTGGCGGTTATCGGGACGAATATTGATCCGCACATAGATTTACCTTAATGCAAAAAAGCCAGCCTTAACGGGCTGGCTTTTTTCTTGTTGGTGTCGGGGGGACATCCTAGCCGTCGTTTCCGATGGCTTCGGTAGGGCAAGCTTCCATTGCTTCTTGCGCTTGCTTTGTTTCTTCGTCGTTGGATGGTTGCTTTGCAAAGAAGGTATGCGTTTCGCCATCTGCATATTGCAGCAAATTGGGAGCCTCATCCATGCAAAGATGGCATGGTACGCACGTTTGGTCTACATACCAGCTTCCCGCAACATTCTCTGGTTGCTTGATTGTATTGTCAGCCATGGGAAGATAAGAATGCCATCCCTTGCTTCGTCAATACCTATTCAAAAACAATGCCAGTAGCCATTAGCTCGATGCCGCTATCATCCTGCGCCAGGGAATCCGAGAATACAAATGGTTGTTCCACAGATTCCGTCTTTGCGGTATCAGTCTTGCCTGGCCATTCAGTCAGCAGGCCCGAGCCGATGGCCCCCAGACCGATAACAAGAGTAAGTAAAACTGCTGCTGCATATTTCCAGTAAGCGCGGGAACCACCGGCTACTTTTCGCGCCATCCGATAGTCCCAGGTTTCGTCGTTTAATCTTTTTTCAATTTCTTGATCGAGATTCATTGCTTCGCCCCACTTTGATAGAGTTCTTTCATTTTCTGCCGAGCCCGGAACACCCTGGACTTGACTGTGCCCTCGGGCACATTCATGGAATCGGAAATCTCAGACAGCGAATAGCCGTCCATCAGCATGCTCATCACTTCTTTGAACGGCGATTCCAACACAGAAATCCGCATCCGCATTTCGTCCAGCTCAAAGAATGCATTCTCCTGATCGTCCTGCTTCCATTGCTGCAAAAGAAATAAGTCGCTGGAAGCATCCACTTTGCGCCGAACCAATTTCTCCTTCTGATTCATACGATAACATTCGTTTCTTGCGATTACATAGGCCCAGCTACTCAGGGCCTTTTCGTCTGCGCCATCCATACTCCCTTTGCTCAGGGCTTTGTACATCCGCATATACGCTTCTTGCGCAACATCGTCGATGGAAGAGACCAAATCCGGGCTCAAATGAGCCCGGATCGCCCCCAGCACCGCTCGTTTGGTGCTGGTTACAATCTTACGAAACTCGGATTCAGTCACGGTCCTTTCCTTTTTTGGATCGGTTCTTTGCGAAGTCGCGCATATGCTGCATCCATTTGGCTTTTTGCTCTTCGTTGAGCACTTGAAACGTCTCGGTACGACCATCCAGCATCAACAATCGTAACTCAAGCTGAATGGCATCGATTTGCTGCATTTTTGCCTTAACCTGCGCACGATCGGGCGTGGGCTGACTCATGAGCGCAAATAGCTCCTTTCGCAGCGGTTGAAGCTTCTTCATTAGCTCCTGTCGCTTTGGCTCATATTTCTCCATGATCACGCGCACTTTCTGCGTTTGTTCATCGGTAAGATTTAGATGCTTTCGCATCATTTCCAATCTTTGCTCCGGTTTCATGCGGTCTTCGTTTGGAGTGCCATCGGGTTTTGCCCAGATGCTAGAGGCTCCCAGCATGGAAATCATAACAGCCGACACGGCCCATCGCTTTAGTCTGTAGTTTTTCATTGCAATCTCCTTTGTGGATTCTAATTAGAGAACCCCCTGGAATGGTTTGAGGTTCCCGAACCGATTTTTTTTCGCGGGTTCGGATTTTCTGTTCTGGAGCCCTGCTTGCTCGAGCGCCGGCCTCAGGGACATAGATGCGCCGGGGCATTTTAGAAGTTAATGATGGGGAGTAGAGGAATGTCGCCGTCCTTGTGAATATTGATAAGCCCGATTTGTAGGCCGTCGAGGTCAGAGGCATAGTTGAACAGACCGAACATAATGCCGCTGTGCTCGTCGGCCAGGTTCCAGGCCCCCACAGTAATTCCTTCGGTACGATAGGCAACATTAACC
>JAGRNC010000483.1 GCA_020440935.1 Leptospiraceae bacterium
TCGTGCAATTCAAACGTTATTCCGGACTGGCTGTGGCCTCGCCTCAGAGCAGCCTATTTCTACATTACGTTGATCATTTATACCTTTTTCTCGCGTCTCTGAAACCGGACTATCGGGCCGGAGTAGTGCTCCGAGGATACTTCTTTGACTACGGGTGGAATCTGGGGAGGTGGCTAAAGGGGCACTTCCCGGAAATCAGGGTGGAGGATCCCCGCGATAGCGATTTCTTTTCGGCCATACAGAACACAAGCCTGATTGTTGTTCTGAACAACTCTACCACCCTCCTGCAGGCTCTCGACTCGGGCGCTCCCACCTTGTTGACATTTCGACAGAGGGATTGGCCACTCCGAGCTTCCGCCCGCCCTCATTTTGAGGGCCTGGAGCGTGCAGGAATATACGTTGAGTCAGCTCAAGAGGCCGCTCGTACGGCAAACAGCATAATGGCGCAACCTGGCCAGTGGTGGGCTGATGCCGCCCGCAGGGAAAGTGTGCGCAGCTTCTGCGCGCAATATCTGCGCAGGCAAGAGAATGCCGAAGGCGAGTGGGCGAGATTCTTTGAAGCAGCAATAAATCCCTGAAGGTTGGTACTATGGACGAAGAATTGAAATCTATTTTTAGTCATGAATCAAAGATAGCAAATCTCGATCTTTCCAGGAAAGCCGAAGCAGATTTGGCCGACTCGGAGAGGCACTTTCTAGGTAGAGTCTTCAACGGTAGTCGATCTCTCCTCGATGTAGGCTGCGGCAACGCATTTATTTGTGATCTTGCCAACGTCGCGAACCCCGAATTGAGATACACGGGCCTTGATCTGGACCCCCATTGCATCTCGGCCGGGAGACAGCGGTTCCCCTCGGCCCATTTCATTGAAGGCGTTTTCCCGGAATCAATCGGGAATGAGTCCTATGATTGTGTCCTTTCTTTTCGGACTTTCTACGAGCAGGTGGATTATCGTTCATTTCTGCGCACTCTGATAAAGGCCTCCGAGAAATATGTCCTTTTTGATCTGAGAGTGAAATTCGACGGTCCCACAATTGTCGATCCGGAGCTATCGTACTTTTACTATCACAAGACGGGGAAAAGAGTTCCCCATATTGTACAGAATCTTTTTGAGCTTCTGAATTTCCTCTGTATTGAAGAGTTCTCACTCAAAAAAATCTCGATCTATGGATACCATCCACCGTTCTCTTCCGGCTTCGTTCCGATGAAGAAAAACGAAATGATGGTAGCTGCCTGTCTGCTTGAGAAATATCCGATAGGTGAAACACGCATGGTGACAGGTGCCACCGATGCGCAATGGTCAAGGGATTGGTGTCAGGTCGATATCAATCTTCCAGGTTACGAAAAGGACTGGTTCTAGGGGCTTCGAATGAAAGTTGGCATTTTATGTGGAGGTCTCGGGACTCGCTTGAGCGAAGAGACGGTAATCAAGCCCAAGCCGATGGTGGAAATTGGCGGCTATCCTATCCTGTGGCATATAATGAAACTATATGCCAGCGCCGGATTTGAAGAATTCGTCCTTGCCCTCGGCTACAAAGGGGAAGTAATCAAAGATTTTTTCATCAACTACCATCCGCGCTCCAGTGATGTGACAGTGAAGCTTCGCACAGGCGAGGTGGATTACCACAATACCACGGCAGAGGACTTTACCGTGCGAATGATAGAGACCGGCGCCGAAACGATGACCGGTGGCCGTCTGCTTCGAATGAAATCATACCTGGGAAATGGCACTTTCATGCTAACCTATGGCGACGGAGTCTGCGACGTGGATTTGAATCGACTGCTGGCATTTCACCGGGCACACGGAGGATTGGCCACTATGACGGCTGTTCGGCCGCCGGCGCGTTTTGGTACAATGCGATTCGACGGGGACCGGGTTATCGAATTCGAGGAAAAACCCCAGACCGGTGAAGGCTGGATCAATGGAGGCTTCTTTGTCCTGGAGCCCGGGGTCTTTGATTATCTTTCCAGCGACGCTGATATCCTGGAAAAAAGGCCGCTCGAAAACCTTGCGCGGGACGGTCAGTTGCATGCCTACCGGCATGAGGGATTCTGGAAATGCATGGATACAGTGCGGGATCGCAATGTCCTTGAGGAGATTTGGGCAGATGGAAACGCCCCCTGGAAGCAATGGTAGCATCGCAGTGGCTGGACTTCTAAAGCCTGCGGATGCCCTGCGCCTGATATAAAACTATGCTAAACGAAAAATCCATTCTTGTAACCGGCGGTACCGGTTCATTCGGTAAGGCGTTCATCCGAACAGTTCTCGATCGCTTTCCGGATATTCGGCGTCTGGTCGTGTACTCACGAGATGAATTGAAGCAATTCGAAATGGACCAGGAGATCTCTACACAGGAGTTCGAACAGCTCCGCTACTTCATAGGCGATGTTCGCGACAAGGAACGACTGCAATATGCTCTGGAAGGAATCGATACAGTAATTCATGCTGCAGCCCTGAAACAGGTGCCTGCTGCCGAATACAATCCCTTCGAGGCCGTCAAAACAAACATTATCGGCGCTCAGAATGTAATTGAGGCTTGCATCGAAAAGGGAGTGAAGCGAGTCGTGGCGCTTTCCACAGATAAGGCAGCGGCTCCTATTAATCTTTACGGAGCGACGAAGCTCTAGATCGGAAGAGC
>JAGRNC010000484.1 GCA_020440935.1 Leptospiraceae bacterium
GCCATGGCCCTGGCGCAAGGCTCGCTCACGGCCCCCGACTTATCCAGAATCTCCTGGGAAACTCCGAGCACGCGCACCTTTGCTTCATTGGAATACGTTATGGCGCCGCCGTAGTAATATTGGGAGCTTCCTGGTCGATCGGTAAGAATTTTTCCCACCAGTCCGCCGGTGCATGATTCGGCGGTGGCAATACGAAAGCTCTTCTTGCCGCAATGCAGGTGCAACATCTCTTCCACAGGCCGATTGAAGAAACGTCCAGGGTAGTTGCTTTTGATACTATCCTCAATGAGCGCGATTTCTCGGTGCTCCGGGCTTTCCAGAAAGATCCGAATGTGTCCGCGACCGGAGGTGATGCCCCATTGGAATGCAGGAGATAGATCTTCGCGCACCGGCTTGATTACTTTTGCCTCAAAGCTGGACTCCCCTTCCCCGTAGAGATAGTATACACGACGCAGAGCAGATTCCAGAGGAATGGAGGAGAGCGCTTCGGTTCGGACCGACTCAAACATGGGCTCCATTTCGCTGGGAACTCCAGGCATAGCCAGAACCTTCACACTACCCCGCGGGCCGGGCTTCTCAACCAGCAACCCCGGCGCCAGACCGCGCCGATTCTCTACGACTCGGGCGCCTTCCAATACACGTACCTGCCGTCTGGCCGATTCGACCTTTACCCGACTATTTCGTTTGGCCACCCATTCCAGTCGTTTTAGTGCAGATGGATCTTCGATGATTGCAAAATCCGTAAACCGCGCCAGCACATCCACCGTATGGTCGTCTTCGGTGGGGCCCAGCCCGCCGGTCATGATAACCAGAGTAGCTCCATCCGCGGCCGACTCAAGCTGCTGAAAATACTGCAACAGGGCCTCTTGATCGTCTGGAATGATCGACATTCCGCTAATGCGATACCCCGCATCGGAAAGCAGGGATGCAATGTACGGACCGTTGCCGTCCAGAGATCGGCCCGAGCTAAGCTCGGTCCCGGTGGAAAGAATGTAAATTTTTGCGCTCATTGGTTTTCTCTGTCCGCGGACTGAAGTTCGCCCGGAAAGAATAACTGCATTGCATGGAAATCGAAATAGGTGCGATGGTGCTCCGGCCGCACATTACTTCTGAATGCCTCGCCCGCTTCCGTCAGAAAATCATAGATCTTCTCAATACGATCCATATTAAATCGGTTCTTTTCCCGTTCCCTTTGCTGCAGAATCTTCTTCTGAACAAATTCATGGCGTCCCTGGATGCCCAGAAAATTACTCATTTCCGCCGGTTTCATGCTCATGGAAGATCCCAGTCTGTAGTATCTTAGCTCGTTAGCCCTGCGAAGAATTTGCGAAAGCAGGGAAAGAAAAGAATCCGTGGATGCATTGTAGCTCATTATCTCCGATCGATACGCCATCAGATCGCCTATGAAAAGGCTATCCACGAGCCGAAACAGATTCCAGCCAACTCGGGGGAATAGCACATCCCTCACATCTGCCAGAGAGATGTTCTTTCGCTTGTCCGAGGCAAGTTGGTCTTTAAGCCGCTGCAGATTATTCTGAATGGCGCCGGTCCGCGGAGGAGTTCGTTCTTTCAGCTCATGTAATGCATCTTCCTGAAGAACCAGTCCCATGGTATGGGCCAGTTGCTCGATTGTGGATTCCAGCTTTTCGGCATATATATCGCGGGAGACATAATGGATGAGGTCCGATCCCAGGGATTTAATAAAGCCTTTGGAAGGTGCGCCACTATATTGAATCAAAAGCAATGTGGCATCCGGGCGATTCCCCAGATTGCTCTGGTAGGCATCCCGTTTCGAATCTTTGCTCAAAATGCCGGCCAGGTACTGCTCTGCATGGCGAAAGACCAGAAGGCGCATGGAGCCAAAGAGAGGGATATTGAAAATCTCTTCTAGAAATCGTTCTCCATCGCCAGGCTCGCCGCCAAAGCTTGTAATCTCCGGACCTACCGAAGCGATCCGCGCCTCCACTTTCTCCAGAACGCTATCAAAAATAGAATCGTCTGTCCCGGACACCAGAATGGACGGTGGGCTTTGTGGATCGATCTTGCCAATGGCCTGATACAGCTGTTTGATATCTTTGACGTCCATCTTGAAACCGGCGTTCCGCGATCCATACCGGGAGGCGAAAAACCATCCTTGCGACAGAGTTTTTTTTGCAATCTATCCTGACTTTCATTTCTTTGTCCATAAAGTGCCCCGGAGGTAGAAGATGAGCAAAACAGGAGCCCGTTTACTTGTTGAATTGCTGGAATCCAGAGGAGTGGATCTGGTCTTCGGATACCCCGGTGGGGCCATCCTTCCCTTTTACGACGAACTGTATCATTCCAACATCCGCCATATTCTGGTGCGCCATGAGCAAGGCGCGATTCATATGGCAGAGGGCTATGCCCGGTCCACTGGCAAGCCCGGTGTAGTCATTGTAACGTCCGGTCCTGGGGCCACCAATGTGGTGACCGGCCTCACCGATGCAAAACTGGACTCTATTCCTCTGCTGGTGATTTCCGGCCAGGTGGCCACGACAGCCATCGGATCCGATGCCTTTCAGGAAGCGGATATGTTTGGCATTTCTATTCCCATTACCAAGTACAATGCTCTGGTAAAAACGGCAGACGAGCTGGCCGA
>JAGRNC010000485.1 GCA_020440935.1 Leptospiraceae bacterium
CAATGTAGTGAATGTTCAGTAACTCCACTCACGAACACACTCCTCGAGCTTCCCGTCCTTGCGGCGGGAAGCTCTTCTTTTTGAGGTCCAGAGATAGTGGAGTTCCAGTTCGGCGCAGACGGCTATCGGGCAAACGTCCGGGGGGGAGTTCCATAGCCGGGCGCAAAGCAGGCGGTCCACGCTTTATCCCGGCCGCGGCCAATGGAAATCGGGATCCTGAGATCTAGTGCCATGTCACTAAGTCGCGGTCAGAAAGTTTAGTTTACAGGAAATGAGTCTGTACAGATGTTCATTCGGAATTACCGGAGAGAACAGTTGTTACATTACTTTTTTCTGATCCCGGCCATGGCAGCCATCGCAAATCTTAGCTGTCTTATCGAAAATGTTAGACGCGACCTTCGTTTCCACCGCCTGCTGAGCCTTTTTTATCTGGCTATCGGGCTGCAAAACGGACTGACCGCCTTGATGTGCTGGGGCCCCGATGAAGACTGGGTGCGGATCTTCTGGGCTATCCAGGCGCATACATTCTTTGCCGTGGCGCCAATTCTTGTAGCCATCTGCTCATTTGCATCGGGACGTCGGCTAGTGAATCCCTGGACTTTGTCTGTCTGCGGTTTGGCCCTGGCAGTGGATCTGTTTTCTACCTCGGCCCCCGGATTCTTCATCACCGAATTCAAGCACCTGGAATTCGGCTTTGCCCCAATCATTTCTGCCCCGGGGGGCATTATCGCATCGACAGTGCATGTAGTGGCGATCGCAGTTTCGCTCTATTTGCTGTGGAATCCCCGACAATGGAATGCCTTCTTCGAGCGTAAAGTGTTCACCATAGCCTTGATTGTCTGGTGGCTGGCGATCTTTTCCAATTTCATTCCAATGTCCGGTTTTCGTTTTCCGCCCATGCATCCGGTGGTGGATGGGGTGCTCTCTGTATTATTTGCAATCTATGTGAATCGGTTCAGCGCCGGGCCGCAGGGCATCTTAAGAACCTTCAGCAATGCTCTTATTTCCGGCGCCATTGGCCTGCTGGCGGCCCTCTTTATCTGGCCTCTGACCAGCAGATGGGAAATTGGCCCATGGATACTTTCTGCCGTGTCCACCGCCGCCGGGATTAGCTTCTTCTCTTTCCTGGTCTGGCTAAGTGGAAGAACGGATGGTCCGGTGGTAGCGGTCGGTGCAATGGATCTGGGCGAATACGGCCTGTCCAAGCAAGAGCTGCGCATTTGCGAACTGGTGGCCGAAGGACACAGCCGATCGTTTATTCGGTTGGTCTTAAATGTATCGGATGGCACGCTCCGGAACCATCTAAAGAACATCTATGCGAAGACACTGCCCGAAAACACCACCGGCAGCAAGGATCAGCTACAAAGACTGACTGTACTATTATCGAAGAAGAAAGTAGTAGAAAGCTGACGAATGTAATGACTCCGATCTTGCCTTTCGGTACACTTGAATTTTGTAAATCGCCGATTTAGTCATATCATGGACTCCGACATAGGAGGCATCCATGAAGCGTTTACGCTACCTAATTCTAATTATCGTATTTGTTTCGTTCTGCGGAGCACCATCCAACGATTCGGATTTGGGACTGGTCCTGCTGGGCCTCGGCATGGAAGACCCACCACAAGAGGGTGAGAATTCCGGCCCGCCGGTGGTAATCGGGCAAAGCCCCACTCCAGATTTCATCGGCGCGAAAGCTGGCTCCAATATCATTCTTCGATTTTCCAGGCCTATGGATTTTCAATCAGTGGCGCTCAAGACGGTAGCCGGCCCTGGTTGTAGCGGCAATATCCAGGTATCCAGAGATAATTTTGCAAGCTGCGAAATTCTGCAGCCGCTGGAGTATCCAGGGAATGCCGGTGGTGCAAACATAGTCATCACAACCGAGACTACTCTGGAAAGCGAGGTTACCTACCAGGTTCGTCTGCTCAATACGCTCAAGGATTTGTCAGGCGCGTCATTAGAAGGTCCCGGCAATTTTGCGTTTCAAGCGGAAAAGACGCAGGCTCACTCCGTGGTTTTCTATTGCGGTAAGCAAATATCGGAGCTGGCCTTTCGCTACAATCCAGCGAATGGAAATTTGCATTGTCTCGCTTATCCAGCCGCTTTGCCCAAGCCAATCATTAGAAAGATTGTGGTGCATCCAATCTTTCTTTCCTCGGCGGGCGATGCATCGGACGGTGCTTACAATGGACAGAACGACGTAACGTTCAACTATGCGAACGATGCGCAGACTCTCAAAGACTTCAACCTTTCCTTGCCATTGTTGTCGCCTTCGCTGGGAAATCCTTCGACCTTTGAAAATAATGCAATCCTGCGTCTGGCGGCCGATGTGACCTTTTCCGATGGCCAGACCACGACTACCTATTTTGACGTCGCTCTGGAAAAGAACCCCACTTCGCTGTCCGGCGAAGTGTACGCTCTGGATATCGATCTCTATGTTCTGGATTTTCAGTCCGTGGCCGGCGAAATTCCGAAGACTTCATGGAAAGCATGGATCGCCATTGAGTATCCTAACGGAAGGACCGACCGATCGGTTTTCTATTCGGTGCCGGCATACAATATTATATACCCGTCGGCTCCCTTTGTGGTGCGTCCCGCTGGTGGAGGTCGTGAAAGAA
>JAGRNC010000486.1 GCA_020440935.1 Leptospiraceae bacterium
CTGAGGACCCCATTGGCAATGGGCTCCAACTCGCTCGCCTCAGCTCGTCCACTGATTCGATTGATCAATTGCTGCTGCTTTCCGTTCTTTCCGATCGACAAAAGGTTAGAGATTATGCTTCGCTTTTTGATTTAAGTCTGGGTTACTACGTTAACAGCTGGTTTTTTCTGGGCGGAAGCATTTCGTCTGCATCGGTTGTGCTCCAGAACGTTCGATTGAGCCCGCCTTCGCCAGAGGTAGAATTGCTCTATGCATCGGGCTTTTTTAACACTGATGCGACTTCGCAGCAGTTGATCCGTGACTACCTCCGCGTTACGGATTTCGCGTCCTTACGCCGCGGCAGAACGGAGTTTCAGCGGTTCAACACCTTGGATTTCAAATTTGGCGTTCGCTTTCCAAATCTTAAGCTAGAAGACTTTGATCCTTACATAAATGGCAGTGTTGGAATCGGTAATTATGAAGGCGGCGCTACAATGGCAAAGCTTGGTCTGGAAACAGGTGTGCGCTACTACCTGGAGAATTACTACGTTTATGCCGAACTGGATCTATCCCAGTATTTTCTAACCTATCCAGGATCGGCCGTGCCAGGAAATGGAAGCCCGGTACTCCGTGCGGCGGGTATTCAATTCGGAATCGGGATGGGCATTTGACCGGGCCGGTTACAATACTGGCGATGGTCGCTCGCCATTAGAATGCAGTAAGCGCCGCTCGAACGAAGCTGGTAACCGGCGCCTGTTCGCGTGTGTCTTCCAGGCTCTCGCGCACTTCACGAACAACGATTTGCGCATCTGTAACAAGGGTATTTGCATTTCTGTGTAATTCGTTGTCGTTGATGAGCTTACCAATTGTGCCGTCGCCGGAATTAATCTTGTCCGTTATTTCGGCAACATTCTTGATTGTGCGTCGAACATCTTCACGGTTCTCTGCGATTAGCTCTGAAAAGCCAGCAATGGGATCGCCGGAGCTTTCGCCTTTGAGGTCTACGAATTTTTCTGATGAACTGGCCATCCGATATTCCAGGGCCGACTGACCGGTGCTGGAAAGCACTGCGCTGTCCACAGAAAATACGGGGATTTGTGCGGGGATGTTACCGTCCGCGGTGTTGGCAGAGCCAGGATCCACAGAGACAACTTTTCCAGAGAGAAGACTCTCATTCTTAATCGCGATGCGATAGTTTTCGTAAAATACGACGGACTTCTTCAGCTCGATGGTCACCGCGACGATCTGACGAATACGATCGGGGGCATCCGGTTCCACGACGTCACCGCGCTGATCGACAGTTACCAGGTCCACACCGGTTACCGAGCCCGAGGGAACGCCAAGAACGGTCACTTTAGAGCCTTCCTTGATGCCGTCGGCATTGTCGAAATAGAAGACCATTCGCTTGCCAGGCCGAGCGAACGGGCCACTTTCAGACACGATGGTAAAGTAACCGACTAGAAAAAGCGCTCCAAAGAAAAGCAGTCCTACCAGGATATTCTGTAACCAGTTCATATTCGCTCAAATGACCCCTGATGCCGAAACTGATCCCTTCCCGAGTGAGGGTCAACTTGTTTTGGCTGACTGGGCATATTGGAATCGCTCTGTGTACAGCGGATAATCGGTGCGCGCTGGCATCTGCAGGATAAAAAGCTCCGGTTTATCCCCTGCAGCGTCGAGCAGTAGCCTGGTTTGCTCTTCGGATTCCGGAATCCAGCAAAAGGTATCTCCGGGACCGAGCTGGACCGGACTTCCATCGGGCTTTCGAACATCGGAAAAGGCAAAGGTTCCCTCAAGGCAATAGAGAACGGCCACCTCTTCGGGCGGCAGGCTAAGCTCCACCGATCCAGGTTTGTAGACGTTTCGGAAGGCCTGGACGGGGCTCTGCATCTCAAAGGGCGATCCCGGACCAATGAGGGTAGTTTTAGCGACATCGCCTTCCTGGGTCACCGGGAAGGATTCGGCCCGGTAATCATCATAGCTTGGCGGCTGCTGTACGGCCCGATCCAGATGCGGATCGAACCAGATCTGAAACATGCGACTACCGGCATGCATTCGCTCCGCATGAGTTATACCCGAGCCTGCCCGGATAATCTGAACATCGCCTGCTTTTAGCTTTTTCCAGGCCGCGGCCTTGTTGTCATAGTGTTCAATCTCTCCATCCAGGACAAACGATAGGATTTCGAATGCTTGATGGGGATGCTCGGCGATGAGTCCGCCCTCATCGCTCCAGGCGCAGGCCCAATAGAAAAGGCTGGATATATAGGGAATTCCCCCTCCTTCCTGGGGGAATCCCAGAGGTTTTTTTTCCAGGATTTTGCCGCCATCAAAGGCGCCGTCTACCTGATCTGTGTAGGGGGCGAGATACATTGCCATACCCGGAATATACCAGGCAATCCGGGTATGGACAATCGAAAAGGAATCAGGGAACCAGCCGCAGCGGATCGTGATCTGCCTTGATGGCTCCTATGTCCATAATCTGATCCCGGTACTTTCGTTTCAGATAGGTTTGTGCCTGGTCTGAATAATGCGGATCGAGAACAACGCCGGAATTTCCAGTGGGCGTAATTCCCAGGCTCCGAGTGGGATCCGCAAAATCGATAATGCGCCGAGTGGAGGGCCCCAGAGTTACCTT
>JAGRNC010000487.1 GCA_020440935.1 Leptospiraceae bacterium
GCAATGGCCGACCGTTCGCAGTGCTACTTCGTCGACGCGATGCACCGAGGACCGTGGCTTCTTCGGGAGATCCAACAGACAACTGGGCCGCTTCTCGGGGCTATATGCAGCGTCGGCATTAATTCTGATTTCGGTTTTTCTGGTCACCCTACCACTGCATGCAGAGCCATCGCCAGGGGATGAATTGAACCAGGCGCTAGATGAACTCGATTCGAGTAGCAGCACTCCGGCTACGCCAACGGTTTCTCGAAACACCAGGGCCCAGCTCATTGATCTGTCCTTAATTGGAGACTTTTCCGCCGGGGTGTCTTCGTTGGAGGACGAAAAGATTGCAGATATCCAGGGATACTTGCATGACCCGAGGCGAAAGGGATTCGCCGTAAATAGTCTGGAGATGTCTATGTCCGGCGCGGTGGATCCCTACTTCTTTGCCGAAGCTCACATCAACCTCGCCGATGGGGCCGAGATCGAAGAGGCCTTTATGACGTCGCAGGCTCTCCCTTTTGGCCTGCAGCTTGAGATGGGTCAGTTTCTCACCGAGTTCGGCCTATTGAATCCGCAACATCCCCACACCTGGTATTGGGTGGATGCGCCTGTATCGATTACGCGAATCATGGGAAACCATGGAATGATCAGTCAGGGTTTGCGACTGGGATGGCTACTTCCATTGCCCTGGTTTTCGCAGATCCATTTTGGCGCCCAGAATGCAGATGGCGAACATATGAAGAGCTTTCTGGGTATGGCGGGCGAGTCCGGTCACAACCACGGAACCACGGGAGCGGCGGACTTGCCCATTGGCGGCTACGAAATCGCCGAAAGGGATCTTAAGAGTAGCAACGGACTCGCTTATTTGTTGCGATGGGAAAATTCGCTGGATCTTACCGAATCAATAACTGCAAAATTTGGCTTTTCCGGGATGACCGGACCCAATGCTACCGGGCCCACCGGGCATACGCTTATCTATGGAGCGGATCTATACGTTAAATGGAAACCGGCTACGAATTACCGCGGCTTTCCATATTTGATCTGGCAGACCGAATTTATGCGGCGCGATTATCGCGTAAGCAAGGTGCCCGATATCGGCAAACTATCCAACACCTACGCATTGATCAGCGGCAAATATTTCGACCCATACACTGCACAGGAAACGTTTACTCAGACCGCCCTGGAAAACCTGCTAAACGATTCGGTGCTTTCAGCGGATCAGGGGAACTTTGGGCTGGCCGCGCAGGTGCTTACGGGAGTGACGGATTTCTCCAGTCTTACCGAAGAAGAATCAAAGCAGGCTATCGAAGCGATTACTCGCATCGCACATCCGGAGGAAACACTGCACGATTGGGGCTACTATTCGCAAATTCTTCTGGGCTTTGTACGTGGATGGTCCGCCGGCCTCCGCTACGAATTTGCCAGCGGCTCCGGCGAAAGTCGGGTGGCCGGGGGCGATTGGCTGGAAGGACAGGATTTGTATGGCCGCGATCGGGATCCTTACCGCGACACTCGAGTGCGCGTATCGCCTCTGGTGATCTATCAGCCCACAGAATTTACCAGATTTAGACTGCAGTACAACCAGGAGTGGGCCGACCATTTGCGCGATCGAAAGGTCTACGTCACGACTCTCGATCAAATCAATCCATCCCTTCCTGCTGTGCCCTACGAATTTGTGCTACACGATAATGGCCGGGCCGCCTGGTCGGTGTGGCTTGGCGCGGAATTTTTAATCGGATATCATCCGGCCCACAATTTTTAAACTTTGAGAGGAGAAGCGAAAATGAAAATTATTCAAAAACTGATCTCTGCGACATTACTACTGACAGGTCTGTTCGCTACAACCGGAACCTTGCAGGCCGATGGGCAGCCGCTGAAGATTTGCGCTACGGTTCCCGAGCTTGGTATGCTTGCATCGGAAATCGGCGGTAACCGGGTAACTGTTGAGACGTTTGCACGCGGCACCGAAGATCCGCACTTTGTGGACGCGAAGCCCGGCTACATTCGCTCGCTTTCGCAAGCCGATCTTTATTTGCAGGTGGGCATGGAGCTGGAAATCGGTTGGGCGCCCGCATTGTTGAAGCAGGCCAGAAACCAGAAGGTGCTCCCCGGTCAGTCGGGATTTCTGGATGCCTCAACAGCAATTTCGCCGCTGGACGTTCCGAAAACGGACATCAACCGAGGAATGGGCGACGTGCATCCTATGGGGAGCCCGCACTTTCTTACCGATCCCAGCGCTGGAATCCTAGTCGCTGCTTTGATCCGCGATCGGTTAAAGAACCTGGATCCAGCTTATGCAGCTTACTACGATGCGCGCTACCGGCAATTCGAGAAATCGCTTTGCGTCAAAATATTTGGCGCATCCATAACGGATCGGTACGCAAGCAATTTGCATCAGCTGGCTTTGCTATTACATAAATCGGGCTACGAAGGATTCCTGGCATTTCTAAAGAAGAACGGACTGCAATCGAAGCTGGGCGGTTGGATGGCGCAGATGCAACGATTACAGAGCAACCGGTACGTGGGCGATCATAAGGCTACATGGTCCTATCTGGGGCATGTATTTGGGCTCAAATTTACCGGCTACATGGAAGACACTCCGGGGGTAGATCCTTCCACTTCGCATCT
>JAGRNC010000488.1 GCA_020440935.1 Leptospiraceae bacterium
CCTCACCATGGACCGAGAGGGCATCCGCCGACTGGCAGCCGAGGGTAATTCCTCGAATACCCCTTTGCCCAAATCCTCCATGGAAGATGTGGCCGAAGGATGGCGAAGAAGGCTCTTGGGCGTCATCACGATCAGCGGACGACGAACGGTACTGAGCATTTGCCTGCGCAGCAGATGAAAGTACTGCGCCGGGGTCGTACAATTTGCTACATAGATATTGCTCTTGGCACATAGCTGTAAAAATCGTTCCAGGCGTGCTGAGGAGTGCTCGGGGCCCTGCCCTTCATATCCATGAGGTAGGAGCATCACAAGTCCGCTCATTCGGTACCACTTTACTTCAGATGAAGAGATGAATTGATCGATTATGATCTGTGCGCCGTTCACAAAGTCGCCAAACTGCGCTTCCCATACAACCAGGGCATTGGGATCGCTCAATGAGTAACCGTATTCATAGCCGAGCACCGAATATTCGCTGAGCGGCGAATTATGTATTTCCAGAATTCCTTGCGAATCCGAGATTCCATTTAGTGGTGTCCAGTCGCTTTCGTTTTCTGTATCTACGAATACAGCATGTCTGTGCGAAAATGTACCGCGACGCACATCCTGCCCGGACATCCGAATATCGTGGCCATTCTCGAGGATGGACCCAAAGGCCATGGCCTCGGCCATGCCCCAATCCACAGGCTGCTCGCCGGAAAGCATTTTAGATCGTAAATCGATCAAACGCTGCAGCTTCTTATGTAGATTGAACCCCTCCGGAACGGTGGTAAGTGCTTGGCCGACTCGCTCCATTTGTTCGGCCAGAAGGCGCGTTTCGGGTTCCGAATCAAGATCGCCGCGATCATACCCGGACCATACACCCCGCATGGTATCGACCTGCATTCGGGTGTTTTCTTCTTTGGCTTTCTGAAAAGAGTGTTCCAAGCCTTCGTTGATTCCATTCTTGATGAATTGAATCTCTTCATCGCTGGCCCCGTCCGAATTGCGTAATTGGTCTTCGTAACTTGTGGCCACCGAAGGATGCTTTCGAATGGTTTCATACATTCGGGGCTGTGTAAAAGCCGGCTCATCGTTTTCATTATGACCAAGTTTGCGATAACAAATCAGATCAATGATTGCATCTTTGCCGAACTTGTTTCGATAATCCATGCAAAGTCTGGCCACTCGAAACACGGCCTCGGGATCGTCGCCGTTTACATGGAAGATCGGAATCTGAAAGCCCTTTGCCAGGTCGGTGGCAAAGGCAGTGGAGCGGGACTCGGAAGGCAACGTTGTAAACCCAATCTGGTTGTTTACAATAATATGCAGAGTTCCACCAAGACGATACCCTTTCAAATTCATGAAGTTCAGGGATTCGGCCACAACGCCCTGACCGATAAATGCTGCGTCGCCATGAATCAATACGGGAAGGTATTTCTTGCGATCGGGATCGCGATTTACTCGTTGTCGTGCCCTTACGGAACCCATCACCACGGGATTCACAGCTTCCAGGTGGCTCGGATTAAACAGCAGGGAAAGCGCTACTTCCTTGCCGCTACGCGTCATCTTTCTGTTGGAATGACCGAGGTGATACTTTACATCGGCGTAATCCAGAGTGTCGGGATTATAGTTTTCGTCGAATTCGGCAAAGATTATGCCCGCCGGTTTTTCGAGTACGTTGGCCAGGACATTGAGACGGCCCCGGTGGGCCATACCGATTACCATCCCTTCCAGACCGGTTTCGCCGCCATGTTCAATGGCAGTGTCCAGCAACGGAATTAATGATTCGCCGCCCTCAAGCGAGAAGCGCTTTTTCCCTACGTACTTGGTGGCCAGGAATCGTTCGAAGTGCTCGGCCTGGTAGACTTTTTCAAATAGCCGAAGCCGAGTATACTTGTCCAGCGGAGCGATAAAGTTTTCTGATTCAATCCTTTCCTGAAGCCAGGCTCGTTCTTCTTTGTTTCTAATATAGAAATGCTCGCAGCCTACCGAGCCGCAGTAAATTGCTTCATATCGATTAATGATATCGCGCAGTGGCTTTGCGCCCATGGAGGCGATGCCCGACTCAAAGGATTCGTTCAAATCCTTTTCGCCCAGGCCGTACACAGATAAGTCCAATCGGCTGTGATCCGGACTGGTAAGTCCCAGAGGGTCTAGATGCGAGGCCAGATAGCCCTGCCGCCTGTATTCAAGTACCAGTTGTTGTACAGCCTGTGCCTTCCGACGTTCGCCCGCCAGACCTCCAGTTCTGGTAGCGCCGTTCACCTGGGTAGCAGAATGCCCATTGCTCAAGCTTGCAAAGAAGCGAGCCCAATCATCGCCAACGCTGGACGGATCATTCAGATATTGATCGTACAGGGCCTCCAGTTCATAAGCCTGGTCCCCGTATAGAATGCTGCTATCCATAGTCTTTCATAAAGAGGGTACCTATGGAAAGTAAAGTGGAAAACCCTTTTTAATTCGGAGGAATCGGACCTTCCCAGCCGGTAATCTGAATTGACGATTCAGGGGAATCCAAGCGATCAAAGAGCAGACGATATAGTCCCACAGGGCTGGGTCCCATTACGCAGGAACCCGAGTATTCATCGAATCGGGCGCCGTGCACTCTGCAAATGATCATCCCTTC
>JAGRNC010000048.1 GCA_020440935.1 Leptospiraceae bacterium
GGGATTGCAACCTTTTGGTCGCACGGTGCTTGGATCAAAGCCAGCTTCGGCCCAGAGGAGCGAGCCAACAGAAAATAGAACAAGCGCAAACAATCCGCGGCTTAATAGGCGGAACGAATCAGGTTTCTTTGCAGATTTACCTGAAATCCATGGCAGATGGGGAAGTTTCATGAACAATCTCCTGGGTGCAGTCAGTATTCAGACGGATTAGTCCACGCCAGGGTTTTCATTTAGGCAACTGTTTTACGGTAGTTTTCGAATGTCTTCGGCTACGGAGCCATCAAATCGGAAGAAAGCGAAAGGAGCTGGCCGGTACAGAACAGGAACAGGTACCACGGTGCCGTCCATGCGGACATTTTCAATGTTCAAAAAAATAATCCATTCGCCAGGTCCGGGAGGAGTGCGCATGCCCGACTCGAATGAGTTCGGCTGCACCAAGAAATGGAGCACGCGAATAGAGCGAGCGTTATAGCCGGCTTTGTTTCGTAGAACATCGATGAGCTGAATTTCAAGACGCACTGCGCTGGCCACAGAGTTCAATCGCTCGGTTTGCTCGGACAGTATTCGAACATGGAGCACCAGCGCGCTCTTTTCCGCGCGATCCAGTGGCTGTTCAAAGGCAGGTAATGCAGAAATACTTCCTGCAAACAAGAAGCCGATCAACAGAAAGAGCGACAGAAAATACTTCATGATGCTCCAGAGTTGTCGGTGGTCTGGAAAACGTAGTCGCTGAATTTTTTCAGAAGTTGTTCGGAGCCTGTAAAAAGTACTTCAATCTGATCCTTTTCCAGATCATAGAGCACAGGGGTCTTTAGCGAACTGGCAAATGCCTCCTGGGTCAATTCGCCTCCCTGGTCTTTTAGAAAGGAATACCAGGTGGCCAGGACAATTTTCAGCTGGGCTATGTCCTTGATCGGCATTGAGATCAGTTTTTCTTTTTCCATTGGGATTTGCTTAATGGATGGAAGGAGGACTACAAGCGAAAATTAGAAAGTTTCCGGATTTGATGCAATGCAAAATCTCTTTCTAGTCTGGTGGCAGCCGAGTCTACTTTGCCACCGAATACCTGTGACGATTTAGAATCGGACTCCTACCGAGAAGAAAAGGCCCATGCTTCCAAAAGTCACCCGGGTTTTTTCACGGATAATACTATTGGTAAGCAAATCGGTACTTGCCGCATTCAGCTGCTGATTGATGGTTGCAAGATCGGCGATGTCCGGTAAAAGAGCAATGCTTCCGTCCGCCAGGGTATAGTAGTCGGCGGATGAATCTCTGAGTTCGCCGCGAAAGTCGCCCAGCAATGCATAATCCCAGCGAATTCCAAAGCGCAGCAATAAATGGTCATAGGGTCGGCTCAGGGCCATTTCGATTCGGGCCATGGTACCACTCCGAGCGCGATGCGTGGCATAGAAGTCGCGTAGTTCGAAAGCGGTGCGCTGCACTCCGTGCACTCGCCAGGTAGCTGATGGTATGAGTCCAAATCCACCACCCATCTCCCATCTCCAATTTCGCATGATGGATCGCATGGGCTGGATGTAATGATAGCCAAGCAGAAAGTAGGTAATGGAGAAATTCATCTGCAAATTAACGAAACGCCCGGAACTTTCGATGTTTGATACGTTAAAAGAGGGAACCGAATAGCTTCCGATAGTTATGCCCGTGTAATGCTCGGGACCGATGAATTCATTGAATCGGAAAAAAACCTCGGTCTGATAGAAACGATCGAAGGAACCAGCCTGACTGTAGCGCACCGGCTCGTAGAACAGCGCCGTTCTAAACTCGCGAATTCCCTGACTGAAGGTATCGTCAAACCGATACGAAGGGGCAAACTGAATCCCCATTTCTACGGATTGTCCGTACAGCGACGGCGCGCCCAACGCCGCAAGGCAAAGGAAATAGACACAGAACCGGCGGATATATGTGCTGGCAGCAACTGGCATGGAACAAGAACTTTTAAGCACACTGGTCGCCAATGCGGCCATGATTCTGGCCGGACTGTTACTGGTAACCGGTCTGACGCTAACCATATATCTGCGCTTCCCTCAGCTACGATACCCATTTTTAGGACTGAAGCTGATTGTGGGAACCCTGGATTGGTTTGGCAGCAAAGGAAAGATTACTCCCGGCCGCGCTTTTGCTGCAAGCACTCTCAGTTCCATGATACCCGGCGCATTTCTGGGCACATTGTTGGCCATTCTCATAGCAGGACCGGGAGTGCTACTCTGGATCTGGATCGCATCCTTCTTTCTTTCGCCCATGCACTTTGTACTCGCCACGCTGGCCCATCGAAACCGGAGCCGAACGAGTTCCGGATCCATCTCCGGCTCTGTTTCCGGCGCCGTGCGCGGGATGCTTCGTTCGCGCTGGCTTTCCATTCTGAGCGGGATTTTCTTTTTGCCCGCGGCGATCGCAGTGGGTGCCTGCTTGCCAGTGGCCTTCCTGGGTGGCGCCGCGTCCGGAACTTTTTCATTGCAGAATGCAAGCTTTCCACTGGGCCCTACAGGCATCGGATTTCTGGCCGCCATCGCATTGGTATTTATGGCGGCCGGCGGGATTCGTCGCATTGGTTTGATCTCGAAGTACGCATTCTTGATCGGAGCGCTGTTACTGCTATTCTCTGTAATTCTGGGGCCCTGGCCTGTGTCTGGATTGTTTTCCGACGTCTGGCATTCATTCCTGGATAGCCGACCCATGCCGGTTATATTTGCTCTGGCCACTTACTTTTCCCTGACCGAAATAGGCTCGGGCAAATCGGCTTCGATTATGGCGGCCATCCGTACCGATCACCCCGCCAAGGCTGGTCTTTCCATGCAGCTAAACCTGCTGCTCGAGTCTCTGGTTTCGCTGATTGCGCTGTTACTGCTGGCAACCATCTCGGGCGCCGGTAGTCTTTATGAATGGTATTTAACATCTGGCGGTCCCGCCCGTTCCATTGCCTCTGTGTTCGATCCTTCGCTGTACGATTTATTTCGTGCATTCTATTTCCGTGCGCCCACCGAGTATAATGTATCGGGCCTGCTGCTCCTTCTGGCATCGGCCGTTATGATTCTTTCGGGGGTAGCCGGCTGGTGGTATGCGCTGTATAACACGGCCAGTTCATTGGCCGGGCGATTTCTATCCTCGGCCATGAGTCTTTTGTTCTTTTTTGCGCTGGTGGGATCGGGACTGGCCATGGAATTCTTTGGTGGAAGCTATTTCGCCTACCTGCTACTTACCTCGCTCTTTCTTCTGATGGTGGCCAGCATGTCCGGCGCGATGGTATCCATTTTACTGATGCGAACCAGTAAGATTGAATTGCAGCATTTTCTGGATTCGAGGGAAGCGCGGGCTGCCATAGCGGACGATTTCCTTCTGATTCTCTTTTCCGTGCTCCCGCAGAACCTGATAAGCAAAGCCTTTGGAATATTCAGCCTCATTCCACTACCCCGATTCCTGAGAAAACCAATCATTGGCACCTTTGCATCGGCTTACAAAATAAACCTGGAGGAAGCAGAAAAGCCCCTGGATCAATACCCCAGCCTGAACGCTTTCTTCATTCGTCGCCTCAAGGATGGAGTCAGACCGGTAGATGCATCGCCCCATTCCATTGTCAGTCCCGTGGACGGTCGCATATCCAGATTCGGCAATATCGACCGTGGGCTGCTTATTCAGACCAAAGGCATCGTATACACACTAAAAGACCTGCTCGAAAGTCCGGAAGAGTTACCCCATTACCAGGACGGAAAGTACATGGTAATCTATCTCAGCCCGCAGGATTATCACCGAATGCACACTCCCATCGAATGCGATGTAGAAGGGTTTAATTATTCGCCCGGGAAGCTATTTCCGGTGAACGATATCGCAGTGGAAGGCCTGCACGGGCTTTTCCCCAAGAACGAAAGGCTTACTTCCTTTCTTAAATGCAACTCGGGCCGTATTGCAATGATCAAGGTGGGCGCCACGAATGTGGGGAAGATTCGGGTAACCTACGATTCTATCCGCACAAATCGTTTCTTTAGAAGAAAGCGCGCTATTCGCTACGACGCCGCGCCCCACCTGGCCAAAGGGGCCGAGATTGGACGCTTTGAAATGGGATCGACGGTAATCCTTCTATTCGAAAGAGATACGATGCAATTCGCGGAAGGCATCTTCGAAGGCGCTCGAACCAAACTCGGCGAACCAATTGGGCAGTTTCTGCGAAAGTAACTCTGCCGGGGGTAGCCCCTTTTATTTGCCGTCGTCGGTTTTCTGCTCTTCGTTTGTGGAAGATTCCGCCGGTCCGGTTTCTTTTTCCAATTTCTTTCGCTTTTCGTGGATGGCGGCCAGGTGATCGGTAATTGCCTCCATGGCCACATACAGTCCTACGGAGAACTGCCCTTTCTGCAGCAGCGGAAATATCGTGTCGCTTAGCAGTGCCGCGGATACGTTGGGATGCAGGTCCTGGGCAAGGCCAGGCGAGGTTTGAATTCGAACCAACTTCTCTTGCGATGCAAGGAGCACCAGCACCGATCGCACCGGTTGCTCCTCGGTGCCCCAAAGTTCCCATTGCTTCAATGCACGGATACAGAACTCTTCGGCCGGATCGCCTTTCAGAGAATCTATAGTAAGTAGTACCACCCGATCGCTATATGATTGCTGATGTCGAAAGGAGATGTACTCCAGAATCATTTCTGCATCGGTTGAAAGCCTTCCGGCATAGTCGTTTACTCGCCCTTTGTAAACAGGAACCTCTCTGGACCAGAGAGCTCCCGCAGAAAGGGCAAATAGCAATAAGGCTACGATGGGACGTGTGAGGCGCACGCTCTACTATTCGGCCCGCCTGGTCGTTCGAGCAACCCTTTTTGGACCCGATTGGTGGGCGAATTTGTGGTCGGAAGCTCTAAAATAGGGAGAAGAATGCCGCGGTACATAAAAAAAGGACACCCTCTCGGATGCCCTTTTTGCTGGTTAGAATAATTGCTGTGTGGCACCGTCCTGCTCTCCCACAGAGCGAACCCTGCAGTACCATCGGCGATGAGGGGCTTAACTTCTGTGTTCGGAATGGGAACAGGTGTAACACCCTCTCTATTGGCGCCAGCAAGGAGAGATTGTTGCGGGCCCCGTTCCGGTCAAGCAAAAATAAGAAAAAAAACTGCGATCTCCAGAAAGACCCGAACAGGGCTTTACTGGACGTAGCCGCTTTTCAGCGTTGCAGTGTGAGCACTGGAACCAGCGGAAAGAAGCGACGCATCGTACTGATTGTGGGCGTACTCGCGTTGCTGTTATTTGGCGCTTTTCAGTTTTTCGTGCACACCTTCCCCGGCGTCATTCTTCAGGGAATGTATGCCTATTACGCATTCAAAGCCGATGTTGAGCTAAAGCGGGTCAGCGTCGATGGCTACGAGATTCCCTACTACCGCGGGGGACAGGGACCTTCGCTGGTGCTTGTGCATGGATTTGGCGACAGCAAGATTAGCTTTTTGCAATCGGCCGCGGAGCTTTCCAGGCACTACGATGTGATCTTGCCCGATGTTCCGGGTTTTGGCGAAACACAGGAATCCCCGGATCGATCGTACTCCATCCGTTCGCAGGCGGAAACGCTCAATCAGTTCTTTGAAAAGATCGGATTAAAGCAATTCCACCTGGTGGGAAATAGTATGGGGGGCCATATTAGCGCTGCCTATACGCTGCTATTTCCTCAGAAGGTGCAAACCCTTGTCCTGATTGATGCTGCAGGTCTGCGCGTAGACGACCCGGTACCGTACAAAGCCAGCCAGGCGCCGCTGCGTACGGTGGAGGATTTCGATCAGTATATTTCGGAGACGTTTGCGCGAAAACCCTGGATTCCCCAGGCATTCAAGCTTCACTTCGTTGCGAATTCCATTCAGAACTTCGACTGGCTCAATCGAATTCGCCAGGATATTCGCGAAGGCCAGGATTATATTCTGAACGACCGAGTTGCATCCATCCAGAACCAGACTCTGATTCTCTGGGGCGATTCCGACACAGTTGTTAGTCCTGCCAATGCGCAGGTGTGGTCGCAGTTGTTGCCCCATTCCACTCTGATTTTCCTTGATCAGACCGGGCATGCGCCGCAATACGAAAGACCCCTGGATACGGCGCGCATCATCGAATCGTTCCTGCTTCAATGAAATCCAGAAAAACGTGCGGACCATATTAGTCTGCCGCCCGGTGCTATTATCTCTACGGCGATTTAATTGTCTACGTACTGGCCACCGGTCCGTCTTCGCCGTACGGTGCCATCCGTTGGATCGATTTGAAGCAGGTGGATCCAGCCGTTTTCGATTAACTGTCTTACTACATCGTGTTTGGCGATGATCGACTCCAGCGACTCCGCCGGGGCCTCAATGAATACGCTCAAGCGTAGCGGTTCATGGGCCAATTTCTCTCCATCGTGCACCGATTGGATGGGAAGACCCACTCTTAGATCGCCGCCATTGCCTTCCTGGACTCCCGATTCATTAACCAGGTTATGCAGCACCTTGGAGCCAGCTCCGTAGACTTCAGGAGCTACCGAAGAACAATAATACTGCATATTGATCCAGTTTGTAACTACCATCGGTGCGGTCATAATGAGCTCCAGTGTCTTAAGCCCATCGTCCTTTCGGTAATCGTAATCGTGCAGAAAGGCCCTGCCCCCCAAATCGGCGTTTCTCGTGCGAAACCGAGGAGCCACCACAAAACAACCGTTCCCGGTCAGGCCCCATTCCGGTCGCACTTCGGCCCAGTTCCGGGGTCGTCGATTATAATGAGGATCCAACACCGCCGAACGCGATACGCTCCGCTCTTTGCGAGCCCGCCCAGAGGCAGCGTCGATCTTGCGCTTCAGATCCTGGATCTTCTTTCGTTTTTCGCGAGGGATGAGATCCTCGTCCAGAATATGGATTCGATCGGTAACGGTTTCGTGGATAGCCGGCACAAAGAGGGTCGATTCCGGAATCGTAACTCCTCGGGCCTTCAAGGTCTCCCGGATGTCCGCTGCATTCAATAGATCGGACAGAAGTCGTGCATTAATATCTCCTGCATGACCACCGCAGGCTCCACAATCCAGGGAGGCAGAAAATGCATTATTCGTGGTGTCGGATCCGTGACCTACCAGAATAACCAGCTCGGCCATTTCGTTCAGCAGTCCCATGTTTCGCAGAACGTTTTGGGCCATATCGCACTTCTGATCGATGGTCAATAGCTCGCCATCCGGTCCCGTCATAGAACCGCTATCCGGACTCGTTCGGCTATCATCGAATCGCTGGGGCAATCGCAGACCGCGAAATTTTCGCATTAGCGAATGGAACGTCTGCCGAATCACATTCTCCACAGAAAGTAAACCGAATAGCTCCACAAATAGGAAAGAGGAAATGGGAGCTTTGCGAAGATTTCGAAAATAGCTGATAATCATATTAGCATTCAGCGATTTTCTACCTCTGCTATCTTGCTTTTCGCGAACATGGAATCCTGGACTCAGAAGAACCGGCAGGCGATACGAAGGTCTTTTTTCCCCTTTTTGTTCGTACGCCAGGGGGAGTCCAAAGAATCCTGCAAATCCAATCGTTGCAAGCTCCGGAATTTCGGATTCCAGTCTGCGACGGATCACCTCGGAACGCACATCGATGCAAAAAGCCATCTGAATGCCAGGTTTATCCGGAGGCGAAACGCTGAATCGGGACTGGATTCGCTTCTGAAAGGAGCGCTCCTGCGCGCATTGCCAGATATAGTGCAGTCGATATCCGTGAACGGTGCGCTCGCCATGACCGACTTCGTTATAAGAAGTCTGCCAGAACGAAAGCGCAGGCGCGAAGTCCGATTCCTGAGCAAACTGAAACAATCCGTAATCGTAGGCAATGCGAACCGCCAGCAAATCCAAAAGCGTAGTCTTTCTTGGAACATCGTAACCGAGACCCGACTGCCAATCCAGAAATCGAAATTGCGTGGCCCATCCAAGCACAGAGGCAAGCAAACGTTGCAGATAAAGAGATTGGCCCTCCTCCGAAACCAGGCCCATTGCCGAAAGGGCCTTTTCGATCGCTTGCACATTGCTGTATTCCAGAAGCGGCTTTACATGCTCGCGAAAACCATGCGCGCCGTAGGCTTCCATGGCTCGGTCATATTCGATGATCTTTCCGAAAGCATGCCAGAAGTCCAGGTCTTGAAAAGGAAACGGCGCCAGAGCTTGCTGATCATCCAGATAGGCCGAGGCCATTTTTCCTAGATCATGGACGACGCAACGGTGCCAGTATTGGTTTGCCTGTAGCTGCTCGGCCACCGAGGGGTACCGTCTAATCAAAGCATCGGAGCCTCTGGAAAGCTGAAGTAGATCGTCAAGGTTCGCCGGCGTCTCCGTCCAATGCTCGCGTTGTTCTGCAAGAACGGATGTTACGGATGCATCGGTGATCGTTCCCCGGCTGAATTCCTCCATATAATACTGGAGCGGCATAAACAGGGAGGCATGGATGACCGGGCTCAGTTCGGTCACCACATCGAAAAAGGAACGATCGCGCAGGTACCAGAATGGGTTAACGGCTGCCACCGATTGAAGCGGCCAGGAGGGAGCGACGATGGAAAGGGCCGACTCCAGGCGTTTCAGAAGTCCGGCATCCATTGACCGGGAAGCGTCTTGTAATTCTGTTTCTTGGCTCATCGCTTACCCCTCCCTTACCACAGGCGTATTCTTTTCGAAGAATCGATCGGATGCGGCGGAGAAATAGCCGCCGTTCAAAAGAAATGCATATAGTCTGCGCGAAAGCGAGCTTCCTCGTTGCAGGCTCCGAGTAAGCAGCAGGCCCAGACAGAATAGTCCAAGCGCGATGAGGCTGCTAATCGAGTACGGCGAAAGTCCGGAAACCGAGGGCGAAGCAGGAGCCACTTCCGATAGGTACTGACCCAGGCCATGCTCTACAAGACCATACAATCCCACCGCGACCAACATCAGTACCAGGATTACCGACCAGACGCGAACGTAAGAATACCCCACCGACGATCGTCCGGTGTTCTGCACCAATCCCAGCCATAAAACTGCTCCGTATATGAAATACGGAAACCTTCCTCCATTTTCGAATTCGAAGGAAAAATAGGCGAAAGCCAGAGCTCCGCCGATGCCCAGGAGGATGCCAAATAGGCCAATGGGACGCAATTTGAAACCGGCCTTTCGCGCCTCATCCACCAATCCTCCCGTGGAAAGAAAGGCATGCGCCTTGTAGAAGCTGTGGGCGAAAATGTGGAGCAATGCGACGCCGTAGGCGCCCAGACCGCATGCAAAAAGCATCATTCCCATCTGGCTGATTGTGGAATAGCCCAGCTTTCGCTTGATGTTGCTCTGAGTAATCATGGAAAGAGCGCCATACACCGATGTTGTAGCGCCAGCGATGATCAAAACGGCGGGACCCACTTCCACGGACTGTAACAATGGACTCAGTCGGATCATGAGGAATCCGCCGGCATTAATAATTCCAGCGTGCATCATGGCCGACACAGGAGTAGGCGTGGCCATGGTATCCGGTAACCAGAAATGAAACGGAAATTGAGCCGATTTAATCATCGCTCCCATAACAAAGAAAAGGACAATCCATTCCATCCGAGTCGATTCTTGTCGAAAGCTCGGCCATGCATTATATACCTCGAATATTCGGTCGAATTCAAGACTATGAAAGGTATCGTAGGTTAAGAAAATACCTGCCAGTAATGCTAGATCCCCCAGACGACTGACCAGGGCCTTCTTCCGCGCAGCATTCACGGCATCCGCCCGATCCGGAAAGAATAGAAGCAACTGGTGCAATCCATAGCTGGTAAGTAGCCAGCAAGCAAATAGCATTAACAAGTTGCTGGAAAGAACAAACAAGCATACTCCGATCACCGTGAGCAATAGATAGCGATAAAAATACCATTGCCGCTCTTCTCCGTCCAGATAGCGAATGGCAAAGCGGGCAATCGCAGCTGCCAATAAAGAAATCATTATAAACAGAATGGTAGAAAGCGCATCAAGCTTAAGCGTTAGCGATACTTTGATTCCGCTGAACGTAAATGCCAGGATAGGCATATTCATAGAGCCAAAGAAGAAGACCCGGATGCACGAAAACAAAGCCAACAGGGCCAGTGCCCAGAGTATGCCATGAACGACGCGTATACTTACCGATTTTCTCATTAAACTATTCTTCCCGACTTCGATGCCGAGGCCTTACATACGAATTTTTTTACTGTAATAAAAACAGTTACGAACGTTACCGCCGTCAAGTTTTTTTGCATACTTAAGCAATCTTTAAAAGAGAACGAGCCCAAGCCTGGACATTTGCAACGTCATTACAAAACCCGGACGCAAACCAATGACAATATTCGCGCAAATCCGTGCCATTCACGCTAACTTTCGCATTTATATTCTAGTATCGTAGACGGTAGGTAAGATACAGAGCGAATGAAAAGACAATGGAGCGAATCGTAACAATTGGCATTGGACATCGATAACTCTGGCCTATGCAATCATCGATGGGTATTCGAATTATTTGTCCGCCGCTTCGGGTATCGCGGTTCGCGTCAATGGATGGTCGGGAAGTTCCAGGCCCATGCGGCAATAGAAGTTGCGAATCGCCTGATTGCGAAGCTTCCAGTGCCCTCTGCGCACCAAAACCATCGCTTTCCAGAGCGGTCCGGCCTGGGTTTCTATCCGCGCTCCGCCGACAAACCAGACCGTACGATTCCAGGCTCCCGTTTTTCCATACAGGGAAAGCGCAGGATAACGGTCCATATCGACCGGGGACATCGGCCATCGGATCAAGGGGCGCAGAGTTTCCTCAGAGCCGCCTTCCCGCGACAAAATCCGGATCATAAATCGAAGCTGTGATGTGGGATCGGTAGTTGCACTGCCGCCATAAGCAATGGCATCGATTCCTCCCGGCCAATTCGAAGACAAAGGTTGCGGATAAAAACCCATCCGATCCACGGATGCGCGAAAAAAGGCCAGACCTTTCTGCCGGGCCAGGCTTCGGAAATAATCGTTGCTCGAGTAAAGTAAGGCCTCGGATAGATTGATCTTTCGCGGCGTCCCCGGTATATGGGGATCCTCTACTTCGAGTAAGGTGTCCGGGGAGTAGCCATCGTCGAGAAGCGCCAGTGCCAGGGCCAGTTTCACAGTGGAGGCGGCGTTTAGTTGGGCAGGCACGGATTTTCCATAGGATCGCGTTGGTTGATCGATTTCCTGTTCGAGAACCAGGAATCCCGAGTCCGGGGGCTGTTTACAAAGGGCCGGCGGAAAGGCGGGCTTTTCGGCGCAAACCG
>JAGRNC010000489.1 GCA_020440935.1 Leptospiraceae bacterium
AGAGAGCAGGATGTACGGGCCTGGATCTCTGGATTTCTCCCTGCGGAGCTCTACGGATTTTACTACTGCTTTGATGCGATCGCCCGGATGAAATCGTTCGCGGGGAATCTGTTCCCGGCGGGGCAACACGCCCTCGGCCCGGCCCAGATCCACATAAACTACCTCGCGATCTCTCCATCGAAGAAACTGGCCGGTAATCAGATCGCCTTCTTTCTGGGAAAATTCATTAAAGATGATTTCCCTTTCCTGCTCTTTCAAACGCTGAAAGAATATATGGCGCACGTTGGTGGCGCCAATTCGAGAGAATGCAAACGGCTCTTCTTCTATAATAAGTTCTTCGCCCGCATTGATGTCTGCTTTGTGCGTGCGTGCTTCTTCTACAGACATCTCAAGCGACGGGTCCTCGACGTTTTCCACCACCTGTTTGTGTACGGATACGCCAATGGCCGGAACTTCCGAATCCAGAGTGACCTCGATCTTTGCATCGGGTCCGTATTTTCTTTGGTATGAGGTAATCAAACTTCCGCGGAAGATCTCCATTACCTCATCTTTGCCCAGGCCTTTTTCAGCGGCCAGAGCCTCCATTGAATCAAAGAAGGCTCGAATATCGGGGCCAGTTTGTTGCTTTTTCTTCTGCTTTGCCATCTTCATACGTCCAGATACAGATGTGCCTTTCGAATACTTTCGAGTTGCAGGCGATACATTACGGACTTCTTACCGTTTGCTTTTCTGGACCCTCCTGTTTTATAGGATCGAAATAATAATAGCTCCTGGCCCTCTTCGGATTCTTTGCCTTCGTATTGTACGATTTCGGTAAGAACCTTTCCGTCCAGTTCAAACTGAAGCTTTAAAGGACTGGCCTTAAATCGCTCCAGGTCGCCAGGCAGCCGCAATTTGCGTTCCGCTCCGGCCGAAGATACCTCCAGGGAATAGTTTTCGGCATTCAGGTCCGGGGGCAGCTGTGAGTGACCCCGTTCGAGGGCTGCGTCCAGCCTTTCCACCAGAGCGCGGCTGAAGGCTTCACATTGCTGTAGATCCACCGAACCAGTGGGGTGGCTTAGATCATCCAGCTGGACTTCTATATGGTATCCACCCCCTGCGGGACGAAGACGTAGGAAAAAGATCTCAGTCCCCGGCAGAAGCGCCTCCGCCGCAATTTCATCCAAACCATCCATATTGCGGCCATCCGGCAAAAAAAAAGCGGGTTCAACCCACTTCACATACAAAGAATCGTTTTGTCGCTTTACTGTCAATCGAATTCACCGCAGATGGTTTTCGGTGAGCTACCTTTCTGTGTCCAAATCCAGGCTTCTGGCCATTCTTACCCTGATTTCGGCCGTTTCTCTCAGTTGCGCGCGATTTCGCATCGATGAACTCAGCCCATCGGTGCTCTACAGCATACCATTGCAGCTAAAGATCCCGGAAAAACAATTTCCAGAAGGCCTGCCCGTGCTGGAAACCGAACGGATTTACGGTAATTTTCCATACATGCCTGCCTTTAATGACGACGGAATCTTTCTTTCCGACGTTTCTTTTCGCGTGATTCGATTTTTCCCTGGAAGCCAGGAAAAGGCCGCCTGGATTCTGAACGCATCGGGAGCCAAAATCGCCAGCGAAGTGGAGCTCACGCCCATTCCTTCCGGCATCCCTGGAGCGCTGGCCGCTGGCGACGATGCATTGTATGCCGAAGTGCACGAAATCGAAGAAGATAAAAAGAAGACCTATTCGCCGCCCGATGCAAACCCGGACCTTCCTCCCGAGAGTCGTTTACCGGCCATTCTTCGACCCGAGTACTCCACCGAATCCCCCTCTATCGTGGTTCGCATCGATTTCGATGAACGAAAACCGGTCGTCCTAAAGAATCGGGACGGCAAACCCGCTCACTTTGGTAGATTAAGCCGATTGGTGATGGGCGAAGATGACACTCTTTATGTCTTTCATTTTCTGGACGACAAACCTGCGATTACAATTTATAAAGAAGGCGTTCTGGATCATACCGAGGTGCCAGGCGAAATTGCAGTTCCCGATCAGCTCAAGAATCACAAGCTACAAATCGAGCAGATGATTCCCTATCCTGGCGGACAGAAATTCTTGCTTAGCGCAGTATTCAGGAATCCATCCACATTCGCTCCCACCGAGCGTAGAATCTATGTGCAATCCAGCGGAGGCAATCCCACGGTAATCTACACCACCGATGAGCCTGGCGATGCTTTGAGCTGGTCGGCCCCCGATGGTGGCTTTATACTGGAAACTCTGGACGATAGCGGAGGAATTCTATACAAGATCTTCAGCGATCAGGGCGAATACCGAAATAACCAGCTGTTGCGATTTCCCGGTGTTCGCGAATCCTGGCGCGAGACCTATCGGAACTTGAACAATCGGATTTTCTCTGTGCGAATCAATGAGGGAAACTATCAACTCGAAGAATGGCAGTGAACCGCTACTAACTTACCAGGAGGCCCGCGACCTGGATGATCGCACCATGGCCTGGGGCTGGAACTCCACGGCGCTCATGGGACAGGCCGCTCTAACTTCGTTCTATCGATTGGAGCAACGCATTTGCGCAAGCTTCCACATCGCTATCTTTTGCGGGCCCGGAAAC
>JAGRNC010000490.1 GCA_020440935.1 Leptospiraceae bacterium
CACGCCACCGGTCAGAGCTTGTAGATCCCTTACTCGAAGCCCGGAGGTGTTGTAGCGCTTCTGGATTTTCTCAGCCAGCTTGGCCACTTTGGGGAATTTGTCTCCCAGTCCGCCCAGATAACGGTAGATGGCCCGGGCTGCCTCGGCCAGGTTAATCTGCAGCAGCAACGAATCGGGCACCGCCTGGGTGCGAATGCGATACAACAAATCCAGTACGGTCTCTTCGTCGAGGTCGGGTCCGGTATGGCCCAGCGATGCAAACAATTCGGGAACGATTTGCTCAAACTCGCTACCTTTCAGTCCGAGGGCCATCTCATCGGCAAGTTCAGATAGGGCCGTCACCTGCTGCAGGCGATACTCGGTTTCGCCCAGTAGGGGGAAAACGCCTGGCTTCAGTTTGGACTTTCCGAATTTCTTATCCGATGCAGTGCCCTGGGCAACCAGAGTCAGAAAGGAGCCCGCGGATTCCAGTTTCTGGTCTCCATCCAGGTTCATCAGTTCGAGGTCAAAAGGACCACGGGTAAAGTCGAACGATCGGGACTGCTTTGTCTGCTTCAATGGAAACAGAATCTGCATTGGATGTTCCGAATCGTGGTTTGCCTTTAGTGCAAAGACCCCGTGCGATTTGCTTCTAGAGGTAAAGAATACAGTCTCTTTCGAAAACGGCAGAGTGCGAGAATCATCGAATGTCTTCACTTGCGCACGATTGTATAGCCGCTTTAGAAGTACCAGACGATCCATTTCCGGACAATAGGCGCCCAGCTGACCTTCTCGGCCATGATTGCGGCGGAATAGCTCCGCAAGCCCGGGCACTTCTACGTTTTCTGCAATGGCCATCCGAAGTCGTTCTGGATCAATGGAATGCGCCAGGAATTGGTAATGAATGTCCGCCGGAGGGTTAAGAGCCAGGCCCTGCCCCTGCAGCCCCCAGTATACGGAAAGCAACGGAGCATCCACTTGCAGAGTGAAGAAACTCCATCCTCTTTCGCATCTTCGCTGTGCCTTGGATAGAATCTTGGACACAGTCTCGTATTCTTTGTCGAGACCCATTCGACCACGACTCAGAGAATTAGAATCCAGCACTCTTGAACCACCTACAGTAACCTGGTATTCGCCGGTGGCCATGTAGGTAATCGTGCAGCGGTCTTTCTGGCTTACGCCCCGCTCGGGTGCCTGGTAAGAAGAATATTCCACAGGCTCCTGCCCGGCCTCTTCTTTGGGTTTGCTGATTTCATCGTCCCCGGGTGAGAAATACCGATGCAGTTGCGAGGTCCGTTCCTTGGAACCGACATATCGAATATGACCGGCTCCAGCACGCAGCGATTCCTTGAGCCACGCAGATTCCAGCCCTACGTTCCACAGGTTTTCTTCCGGAACCACCACATTCTCGATCTGCGGTAATAGGCCAGCAGGTACCGATGTTCCCGCTCCAATTCTGGAGAAAGGACGAATATCGGCCTCATGGATCCCGGTATAGATCAAGAAAGTGTCCCGGTCGAACTGAAACGCTCGCTCCGGACCACGGTATTCGGAAGGTAATTTCTTATCCCTTTTCGTTGCCATCTTTGTACTCGAAGTTGTAATTTCCCAGCTTGAATGTATCGCCCGGGGATATGAGTCCCTTGCGCTTTTGATTTTCAAATTCTAATGCTTTTATTTTCGAGGGCTTCAGCACGGGAGCTCCTCGCTTGGTTGTGCCTTTGAGGCTGATTCGATCCGCACTCATATCCTTGATTCGAATCTTGTTGCCCGGCTTGGATCCAATGGTGAGCTTTTTGCCCTGAAGCTTACTCAATCGTACCACTTTACCAAGATCGGGATGGGTTCCCTCTTCCCAGAATTTCAGCTGCCCTTGCAGAACGTGCGCTTTCTTGGCGCGCCAGCGCCAGAACCAGAGCAGCAGAAGTAGTAACAGAATTCCCAGGCCTATGGCGATCCACTTCCAGTTTGCCACAATCTGATCCCAGAGATTGCCCCAGAAACCGGTGGAGCGCGATTCGATATCCGATGTGGCAGGTCCCAGGTCAATGGCGCCGTTATCAACCACTTGCTGCGCGCCAGGTTCACCGCCGGGTTTTTGATTTGTGGCAGATGGTTTACCGGTTTCTACTGTCTTTACGCTGGGACTGATTTCTTTTAGCCCCGACTCAAGAGCCTTGCTCTTTTCTTTACCCAGACTAATGTAATAAACGAAGCTTTCTCGAGGGCCTTGCGGCGCATTGGGATCTTGAAAATCCTGCAACTTAACCGGCGCTTCCGTCTTTCCAGGGCCGGGATCGTCTTTTCCGTCGCTCAAAACGATTAGATAGGATTGGCGATCAGCGGGAGTGTTTTTGGCCTGAATTGACTTCAGACTTGTAAGCATGGTCCGCATATCAGTGAAGCGCCCCTTTGCTTTTAGCCCCTCTACCCAGGATTGTACGGCCTTCTTGTCTGCATCCTTTTTGATTTCAATGGTCTTGTCCAGTTGAGCAGATTCATCAAAACTAACGAGCAATACACGATCGCCCTCTTTCAGAAGATTGGTAATCTGCGGAATGGATGCGCGGACCCGGTCCATGGTTCCGGAAGACATGGATCCGGATGTATCCAT
>JAGRNC010000491.1 GCA_020440935.1 Leptospiraceae bacterium
GCCAGCGAAACCTACGAAGAGATCGAACCCGAAGTTGTCTCGGGCTGCCTGGCATTCGTTACCATTATGCGCGGATGTAACAATTTTTGCAGCTTCTGCGTGGTGCCTTACACACGGGGCAGGGAGCGCAGCCGCAGTTCGGAAAGCATTGTTACCGAGATCAACCATCTCATAGAAAATCGAGGAGTGGCCGAGGTCACTTTACTGGGCCAGAATGTGAACTCCTACAGAGAACCAGATGGGCTGGACTTTGCCGGGCTGGTACGTCGGATTCTCGATGAAACGCCCATTCAGCGCATTCGCTTTACATCGCCCCATCCGCACGACTTTCCCATGCATCTTCTGGAACTCATGGCCTCCGAGAAGCGATTTTGCCCGCAGATTCATCTTCCGCTACAGGCCGGATCCTCCGATGTGCTCAATCGAATGAATCGCGATTACAGTCGGGAGACCTTTTTGACTCTCGTTCAGCAGATTCGATCCCTCATGCCCGATGTGGGGCTAACCACCGACATCATCGTTGGATTCCCGGGAGAAACAGAAGAGCAATTTCAGGAAACCCTGGAAGTGGTAGAGCAATGCCAGTTTGACATGGCCTATATGTTCAAATACTCCGAACGGGACCATACCCTCGCTCATAAGAAGTATGCCGATGACGTGGCCGAAGAGGTAAAACTCGATCGTTTGGGTCGCCTGATTGGGCTACAAACCTCGCTTAGCGCCGAGAAGAACAAAACCGAGATCGGCAAAACCATGGAAGTGCTGGTAGAAGGTACGAGCAAGCGGTCCACCAAGGACTGGATGGGCCGATCCGAATCGGGAAAGGTTGTGGTTTTCTCCGCACCAGAAGGAGCGGATGCTCTAATGCTGAATATGTACCGCGGCAAAATTCTATCGGTGCAGATCGAAGGCTCCACCCAGGCCACCCTCCGCGGTCGCTGCCTGGAATTCTAGCCAGCTAGTTTGCCCGAATCTCTTCGGATACATTCGGTCTGTATATGGCCGCCGGAGACCTGGTGCAGGAATTGGGTCATTTCGGCCGCTTCTTCTACAACGGAAACCCTCCACCGATCCCGTGGAATGTGCAGTCTCTTTGGCCCGCTGCCATGGCAGAATCGTCTAAATTCCGATCCCAATACCGCTCGCAAGACCGATCGGATGGGTCTATTTCTTTGTCGGGATTTATTGCACCAATTCCTGCAACTGGCCGATATATTCCCTGAAAGGCCTGGATTATGTTTCATTTGCCCGTAAAAACCAAAGGTTCCGCTCTGCTGGCCGGAATCCTGCTTCTTTCTCTGGCGGCCCCCCTGCGCTCGGAGAAAACCACCAATGCACGGGGCGATGACTCCATCAATACGGTGCAACGGTATACCACCATTGATCTTAAGTTGAAGCAATACCGATTCGATGCGGGCCAATCCATCGTTCTGCATTTTCGGGTGACCAATTCGGGTTATCAGACCATGCGAATCTATCCGTTCGAGCCCGCCGAAAAGACCTATCAGTTTGAGGTTCTGGACGAGAAAGGATTCGAGCTCAAGCCCATGACTCCGGAGGAGGGCAGTCAACTGGATCTGGAGCGAAAGGCGGTGGTGAATCTGGCAGGCCAACATGTGCGCGAAATCATATTGCAGCCAGGCGAATCCTTTGAACGAAAAATCGATCTTACGAAATACTACAATCTACGGCCGGGCCAGACCTACCGGGTCACCGGCTACTTCTTTCCGGATGCGCGCCACAATATCTTTCTTCGATCCAGGGATTCGGTGGAGCTACATATAAACAGCGAGAAAAGCAAGTATGTATTCCAGAAGCCCGAGCTCCAGCAAGAAGAGGACGGGCTTTCGCCCGAAGAAACGGTGTATCTGTTTCTGTCTGCAGAAATGCGAAGGAACTGGAAAAACTATTTGAAATATCTGGATCTACCCCGCTATATTACATCGTACGATCGCTTTTCTGGACGATACGCCTCCGCATCGCCGGCGGACCGGGCCATTATTCTGCAGGAGTTTTCCCGGTACCTGACCTCGGATCCTACGGATCAGCTTCGTCGGTTCCGAATCCTGACTACAAAGCGATCGGAGGTATCGGATCGCGCAGAGGTTACGGTGGAAGCATTGCGCATGTCCGGCGGTTATCGAGTGGCCTACGAATATACATATACGCTGGAAAGGGCCCGGCAAGAAGGCTTCTGGAAAATCATACACGTGGTGGCAAGAGTACTATGACCGAAATTCTATCCCAGGACGAAATTGATGCTCTATTATCTGCCATCTCCTCGGGAGAGGTAGATCCAGAAGAGTATTCCCCGGCCGGCGAACAAAAGAAAGTTAAGATCTACGACTTCCGTCGTCCTGATAAATTCTCCAAAGACCAGATTCGAACGCTGCAGATGATGCATGAAACGTTCGCCCGTCTTACCGCTACGGCACTGTCCGCACAGCTGCGCGCGCTGGTGGGCGTGCACGTGGGTTCGGTAGATCAGCTTACCTACGAGGAATTTATCCGTTCCATTCCCAACCCTACCACACTGGCGGTAATCAACATGGATCCGCTCCGTGGTTCGGCGGTGCTGG
>JAGRNC010000492.1 GCA_020440935.1 Leptospiraceae bacterium
AAGATCAGCGAGCGATACTTTCGCAAATCCATTCTTGCCTGCTCTACCTCAACGTTTGTGCCACACCAGGTAGCATAACCAATATCTGCGGCATATCCGTCGATGGTGGGGGCCACATCCAGGATGACCGGCATCCCTTCGGTCAATCGCCGATCGGAGGGCTGGAATTGTTTTCCAAAATGGGGCAGTCCAAATAGCTTCCAGAATGACAGAGTTCCGATTTTCTTGAAATCCGCGAACTTAGTGCGATCACCAAACCATGCAAACGGGCGATGAAAATAACGACGCACTCCTTCTTTATTTAGCTCTTCCGCGACCATGGAGGCGGCCTGCTTCTCTGTCATACCCGGTTCCAGTCGCTCCGCCACCTTGCACACTGCTTCGTAAGCTATGCGCTGCACCTTCTTGAACATCGCAAGCTCTTCTGAATTGTATATCTCTCTGCTCATAAATCCCCCCGAAAGTTTCGTCTGCCACTGGCCAATCTAACGCCTGGTCTTCCTCTGTAAGATGTAGAAATTAAATCATACTACTGAAGCCGCGCTTTTCGATTTGTGTTTCTTTTTATCTGTGTCCGGAATCATCGATAGTATGATCTCATTAACAGTGTCCGGGTCGCTTCTATGGACCCAATGCGGCCCTGCGATTCGCACAGCGCGATAGGGGCCGCCCTCGAATAGTTTCTGTTGTCCGTCGTATACGGCCGTTGCAATGAACAGATCGGAGTCCGGAATGATCTGTTGGCACGGAATTTGAGGGAGTGCTGGTCTGGGCGGACGTCGTCTTATCAACTGTCTGTAAAGGTGAATGGGCCCTCGGGCGATGGATTCAAAATCTTTCTGGCTTCTTCGAAGCATTGGATCATCGTCCTGTACCTGGGCTCGGCGAAGTAATCGATTCCAGAACGAAGGGGAAGCTTTGCTAACCAAAAGTTCGGGAAGCCAGGGAAGCTGAAAAAACCAAATGTACCAGGAGCGGATTAGTTGCTCCAGCAGGGTAATCCAGCGAAGACCCAGGGTTTTCATTCCTATAAATTTCAGGATCGTTCCCGGATGTGGCGCCGCAATACCGGTGTAGCTGTGCAAATAGCGACTGTAGTGGGGATCGGTGGCGAAACACCAACCGATCATGCTGCCCCAGTCATGACCTACCAGATGCACTTTTTCGGCGCCGATATGCTCAATTACCCTTTGAATGTCCGGGAGAATTTCTTTTACAGCGTACTCTTTTCCGCGGCCCGGTCTATCGCTTCGTCCCACACCGCGCATATCCAACGTTGCCACATTGAATCTTGCGGATAGCGTATTCATTTGCGCCGACCAGGTGGTATGGTCATCCGGGAACCCATGTAGAAATAGTATCCAGGGCCTTTTCTTGATATCGTTTCGCACCAGGTACAGTCTTAATGAGCCCGACTGCACCATTTCTTCTTTCCAGGTCATGAAGGCATTCTACCGGATTTTTTCAGTCATTGCTTACAGAATTGCAATCCAGGCAGACTCAAAGAGTAAAAAATGCTAAGTTTGAGGTCGTTGGATTTCAGGACGATGTTTCTCCGGGGCGCGACGCCGCCTCTCACTGAGGGGGAAAGCCCCGGGTGCTGCAATCTAACGGGGGGAATCCATGCAAACAGAATCAAAGCTCGAATCCGCAAGCCACCGCGAAAATCGTCTCCCAGCCTCAGCGCTCACCATCCGACAAATGGACTTTCAATTTCCGGATCTTCCGCTTAACTACTGGGGAGGCCGTGCGGGACAGACAAACTTTATCAACTCTCTCCATATATTGTTTCCCCCGGCCGAGAGATATTTTGTGCGCATCTTTAACCGTGCCGTTAGAGAACTAAAGAATCCGGAGTTGCAGTCCATGGCCCGGGGCTTCAGCGGCCAGGAAATGCAGCATTCCGTGGAGCATCAGAAGCTACAGGAGCAGCTTTCCAGCAATCATCGAATGGACGATCTTGTGCGCCGAACCGAAGGCCTTTTTGCTCGTCTGGAATCTCGACTACCACTGAAATGGAATATGGCGCTCGTGGCGGCCATAGAGCATTTTACGGCTCTCTTTGGAAACATTGTATTAACTCAAAAAGATATGTTTGCCTCCATGCATTCGGGCATGCGGGACCTTCTGTTCTGGCATGCAGCCGAAGAAATCGAGCACAAAGCGGTAGCATTCGATGTATTTCGTGGACTTAGCTCTTCCTATCTTCTACGAGTCATTTTCGTATTCCCGGCTTACCTGGCCGTGCTGGGTTTTACAGTCGGGCTGATGCTGGAACTAAGTCGAAGACAGAAGGAACTCTGGAAACTTGCGATGTTACAAGACTTGTGGTTTCTTCTAACGGGCAAACATTATCTTATCTGGCGCTGCACGGGGGCTGTATTGAGCTACTGTAGACCAGGATTTCATCCCGACGAAGTAGCCGATCACTACCTGGCAGGAGAAATCACCGGCAAGCTCCGTCCAGTGCGTGCCAGGACAATACCATTCGTTTCAGCTTGACGCTGCCAGAAATGGGTTTCATTACCTGGACACCATGGAATTTGCCCAGGGCATTCTACTGCTTGGAGTTTCCCTT
>JAGRNC010000493.1 GCA_020440935.1 Leptospiraceae bacterium
AGGAAATAAAGAGTAACTCCGGAAAGATACATTAGATACCCGCGCACCGCTGCATCCTTGAAAGCAAACAGTCCAATTCCGTAGAAAACTATCATTACCAGAAGGATGCCAAAGAACATAGATTGCCAGAATGTCTGCATGCGCGCCTGTTTCTGAAAGGCCATAGGTCCGTATACGGAAATATCGGTGGGAACATTGTAGGCGCCCGATAGGCGAATCCAGAGCGATGCAGACGCGCCCTTTTCCAGGCGAATGGTGGCATTGGGCCGTAGGAAATTGGACTGAAAATCCGGTCGCGCATCGCCTCCTTGAAATGCAGGCTCTGTGGAATCGCCCAGGTAAACATCGATGAGATCGATTCGAAGGTCCGAAAAAACCAGGATAAAATCCCCGGATTCTTGTGGTGAGCCAATCTTACACCGAAGCCAGATTTGTTCCAGAGGATCGACAGTGCGAATCAGATCCTGATTTACGTTCTGGTAGTGGAGGCTTCTGGCCTGGCTTACTCGCGGCGATGCATCCTGAGCCGAGAGTCTCGCAAATTGCAGGCACGGTTGTAGCTCCACCGAACTATTGCCTGTTGGCGCCGGTACCTCCTGGGCCGCAATCGGTGAAAGCCAGATCGCGCCTGCCACAGCGCATATCCGAAGTCTGCTCCGGAATACTTGCCTCCGCTGTTTCACCCTTTCAAATCTCCCTTCGCCGAAGGACTTTTTTCAATGACGGCAATGGTAACGTCGTCGCTGGGTTGGCCATCCCGCGCTTCCGCAATACTCCGAATCGAATCCATGGCATCGGCCCCGTCCGCAAGATTTGCAGACAACTTCTGGATTACCGATTCATAAGCCGATCGATTATCCTGGGAGATCACCGAATCAGAAAACAATAGGATGCGCTCGCCGGCCTCCAGGCGAAAGGCTATCTCTTCGCCCTTCCAATGCTCCAGGATACCGAGCATCCAGGAGTCGCATTCCAGAATACCTGATTGCTTACCCAGCAACAAACCCGCCGGATGGCCGGCCAGGGAAAGAATACCTTCTCCGCTTTCTAGATCGCAGAACAGGCAGGCAGCGCTCACAAATCGGGAGTCGAGGTGCGGGTAAAGAAATTCATTCATCCTTCGCAGCAATTCGGCAGGCGTAGCCGCATCCAGGCAGTACCGAAAGGCCAGTCGCACCAGGGCTGCGTCCAGCGCTGCGCTCATCCCCTGCCCGGTTACATCGGCCATAAGGACTATGACTTTACCATTCTCAATATGAACGTCGTAGTAATCCCCGCCCATTTCGCGTACCGGACGATTATAGAAATGAAGCGAACCTCCTGGCAAGCGGTGCAGATTGGCTGGAAGAAGATCCTGTTGAATCCGTCGTGCATGTAATAGCTCGGCATCTACTTTTCGCAACTGCGATTGCTCCCGAACTCTTTGATCCATAATGGAAGCCATCTTCTGGCGCAAGACCGCCGCAAAGATAAAGAACTCAACAACGAAGGCCCAGGGAAGGATGCTACGACTTTCCAGGCCTGGAAGTACACCAGTGGCCAATAGCGTCTCCCAGGTAGCGGCCAGAATCGGCACCGACCAGGCCACGAGAAATAACATCGAATACGAGCCTCTTCGATAGGTGAGAATACCGAATATCAATAGCGGCGGTCCCACAAGTAGGCCCAGAATATTCTCCAGAGCTCGCCCGCTGTGTAAATCGAAGGCCGCCACCAGGATAGGCAGAACCGTAAACCCCTGCAACAGCAGCGCCGCCAGGTGCATCCATTTGATGCGTTGCAGCTCCAAGAAGTTGCGACCAAAACCGATAGCGCAAAAAGCGAGCAAGCTTGCCGATGCATTCTGAAAATAGGGAGAATAGCCGGCCAGTTCCGGGGGAAGAAACTGGATAAATAACCGCGTACGAAAGCCCTGAAAGATGCCCACCGAAACAATCCACAGTACGTAGAACAGAAGCGCCCTTTCGGAAAGTGCAAAATAAAGCACTGTATGAAACAGCGCAAACATCAAAACGATTCCCAGAAACAACCCAAGATCTCGCTCTTCCAGCAACTGCTGCTTCAAGAAAGCGCGCTCGCTCAGAAGATGAAAAGTAAAAGGAATGCGACTTTCCGCACTGATTCGAAGAAGCAGTACATAATCGGATCCGCTACGGGTGTTTAAGCGAAACGCAGGATTACGAAATTCGCGTTTCTGGAAAAGGCCATCGCCTTGCACCGAATGTTGCGCCAGAATGCCATCTTGATAGACAAACAATTCCACATTTTCTGGCCACGGTACATCGCATCGTAACCATACTATCCTGTCTGGACCACCTTCATGGAAGCTCGTCCGCAACCAGCCAAATTCGCCCTGCCCGGCCATCTGGAGATTTGGGGCCTCTCGCCATTCCGTTATTCGGTGCCAATCGGTTTCGTGGCCTACGTAGCTTTCGGAAAAGGGAACAATGTCCAAAGATTCGAGATTGGCGGGTAGCTCAAGAGTACGGGCCTGAACGCCGGATGCCCCTGCCAGCGTAATAATTAGTAAAGCCAATCTGAAACGCACAAAGGCCACCATGAAGCAGACCGA
>JAGRNC010000494.1 GCA_020440935.1 Leptospiraceae bacterium
CCGGCAGGTAATTCGGCGGACTGCTCTATTGGGAGGAAGGAAAAAGACCTTCCGAGTCGGGCAACGATTGGATAGGAACAGCCTGTCTGGTTCATGGCACCTTTCCTGCCAGCCTTAGTCCGGAAATGGAAGCATTTCCAGATCCTCGCCGGGCTTTTGCTTTTGCTCTTTTTTGGGAGTCGTCGGAGTATTCGTTGGTGGTATGGAATCGTTTCTTGAAGGAATCATCTCCAGGTCCCCATTCCTACTGGAATCGTTATTCTTTTCGGATGGCAAATTCCGCGCAGGATTATCCTTCGCATCTCGGGATGGAAAAATAATCTGATCGCTTTCGCCGAGGAAAGGAGGTAGCGATTCGGAATCCGGTCCAGACTTGTGTTCGCGCAAATCGCCACTGTCGGGAAGAGTTTTCAGTGGATCGCGGGAAGGTTCAGGTAAAGGCAGGCTATCCATGGCTGCCTTTTCAGGGAGTATTTGATCGGGATCGGGTAGTTGCACCCTGGGACCGTTTTTCCGGTTTTCTTCTTTTACAATATTCTCTTTAACTCCGGACATCTGCAGGTCCTGTCCCTGCTGGGGGGCCTGCGCCTGACCCGATACGCAGGCGCGATAGGATACGCCCAGGGCAGCCACAGCCCAGAGCCCAATGGCGCCAAATCGAATGTTACGGGCCAATCCTTCCGGAATGCTATGGAAGAATCGGTCAATCCATTTGAATATTGTCTGCACTGCTTTTAGTATCGCACCAAAGCAACGACTGACCCAGAAAAAATTCGGCGATCAGAATCCCAGTTGATCCAGTAAATAGGCCGAAATGGCAGGATAACAATCTATGGAAAGGTGGCTGGCATCGTAATAATGCTGGCAATTGGTTTGCTCGGTATGATTGAGATCTACCGTTTTCGCGCCGTACATCTGTGCAAGCCGTTGCGCACGGGTCCAGAGGAAGGATATCTTTGGTTCTTTTTCATATACCTGCCGCAGATACGGATTAACCCGGGGCCAGAAAACAATGACCGGAACATTCGCTTTCTTGAGTAGCTTTAACGTCTCTTCGAAGTAGAACATTTGCTCTTCTGAAACCACAAAAGAGTCCAGATAAAGCGAAACCAATCGATCGGTTTCCTCTTTGAGCTCCTGGTCATTCATAAATCCGAACCAGGCATATTGCGCTCCTCCCAGCTGATCCAGGATCTGGATCTGAGGAGAAGTGTAAAAGTTGTAGATGGAAAGGTTCTCGGTGCTGGCTTCGTTGAGATTTAAGAGCCTGGCTTTTTCCGTCTCTGTAAGAGTACGTCCGGCCAGAAATGGTCTTATCTTTTCAAACGGATCTTTGTTGGACATGCTTCCTTTGATGCGTTTGACTAAAGTGCGCAAAGAGAACTGCATCCCTACCAGCGCAAAGCGACGGCTTTCTTTGTAGGTGTCCAGATCGCGATCGGGGATCATGCTTTCGTATTGATGAATAAAATCCGTATCAACACCAAAATTGAGCACGGGACTGGCGAATATTCCGGCGTTGCGACCCATGGCATCCGGCGAAAGTCCTATGATCACTGCATCGGGACGTTTTTCCGAGGATAAGATTCGCTGGGTTAGATAGAGATGGTACGCCGGCACTGCCTGTGGCCCGGCAAAGTTCCAAATATGGACATCCTTCTTGCCGCCTGTTTCGGCCATGGCGGTGCCAATGCCAAAACTTCTGGAATCACCGAGCACCACTACCTGCGATACATTGCTTTTCTCTTTGGAAAGCTGATCCATGGCCCGGGAGTACAGATCCAGCTGGTGCAATCGGTGTCGGTAATACACCATCCCGCCGGGCTGCATAAACCGATCGCGTACTTCCGGTATCAGAAAGATTTTATCCGCCAGAAACAACAGCAGCAGTGTTCCAACAAGAATGTATATGGGCTTTAGTTTCCAGATCATAGTCGTTCGTTGTTCTGCAGTCTATAGCGGCTCAAAACTGAAAATAGAAGAAATCCTTGCCCGGGCCAGCAAACTGAGTCATGGCAAGAATCAAAGCGGCGCTTCCCAGGGGAAGCAGCCATCGGTCGTATTTCCGAAGGGCCGTAAATCTCTCGGGCCATTCATCAACCAGGTGGAAAAAGAAGGTACCCGCAATTCCGTAAGCAAGAGTGTTGATCGTAGCCGGAACTTCTGCGCCAAAGTCGAACGCGAACATCTGCGCCACCGCGGCCAGACACCAGGGTAAGCCTTTTCCAAAAAAGAATACAGTAGAAGGCAGAAATACGATGTATGTAATCAGTATGCGAAGCGCCCTTCCATGGAGCGAATCCGGCCATTCCTTCCATCCGCGGCGAAAAGCAAAACTCTCTGCCGATAACATGATACCAGTAAGAATGCCCCAGAGCACAAATGTGTAACTGGCTCCATGCCAGAGCCCGCCCAGGAAAAACGTGATCACCAGATTAATGTAATTTCGATACTCTGGAACGCGGCTACCTCCCAGTGGTATATATATGTAATCTCGAATCCAGCGCGAAAAGGTAAGATGCCACCGCCGCCAGAAATCGCTTACCGAATGCATAAATAAAGGAGCGG
>JAGRNC010000495.1 GCA_020440935.1 Leptospiraceae bacterium
TCCAGCTACGGTGGGTATGCCAATTGAGGCACCTGAGTAATTTACTGCAATCCCGGTGGACCAAAGCCGGGATTGCTTCCCCTTTTGCCGATTCTCGAGCAGCCAGTCTTTTGCTGGACGGATTGAATACTAGATTCCCCCACTGACACAGTAGTCTGGGGCAAGCGATTAAAGCGACGACTGGCTCTGAATTTTCAACGTTGGCTACAGTACAACAGGGTCAGACTTTCTTTACAGAGACGCGCGCCAGGAAATTGCGGGAGATACTATGAAACAAAAACTATATCTGGCGGGCGGCTTTTTGTTGGGCGCCTTCTACATCCTGGCTGGCTTAAATCATTTTCGTATTCCTGATTTCTACACTGGAATCATGCCGCCCTACTTTCCGGCCAAAGATATACTCAACCTTGCTTCCGGACTGGCGGAGATACTGCTGGGCGCCGCTGTTCTATATCGAAAGACCAGCCGGATCGCTACATATCTGATCATCGCAATGCTCATCGCATTCATTCCGGTCCATGTATACTTCATCCAGGTTGATTCATGCATCAAGGATGTGCTATGTAAGCCTCCATGGGTGGGCTGGGTTCGACTGGTACTGGTCCATCCATTGCTCATTCTTTGGGCCTGGAGCTACAGGAGCTTCGGCAGACGGCCGGCCTGATACCGGGCCCCTGCTTCGCCATGGGCCCGGGCGTACTGTATAGACTTCTTGTGTGCTTCTACATTGCGCTCGCCCCAGAGCGGCAGATGTTATCCGCGGCAGGTCAGCTCCCTGCCGGCCTTTAGCCGCTCTGCCCCACCATTAATGAGTTTACCCTGGATCGCGCAGAACCTGGAATTGCGAAGAAGCACCGGCCACAATTTTGCCCCTGGGATCGGAAGCGGTAGCTTCCAGAATTAGATTCGTGCGGCTACGACTGATTACCACCGCCTCTACGTGAAGCATTCGGCTGGCATCGATTCCGCGCACAAAATCGACATAGAAAGACAGCGTAAATGCTGGTCCGGCCACGAGAAAGGACAGAGGGCCCATGGTATTATCAATGGCCGCCGCTATCATTCCTCCCTGCATTCGATTCATGGGATTATAGTATTCCTCGCGCACCGGAAAGACGGCCTTTAATCGTTTCCCCTGCTCATAGAGTTCGATACGTCCGTCCATCATTGTGAATACAGGCGGCGGAACTTGCATTCCGTCGGGCAATGGGTTGGCCCCCTGCAGCAATTTCATGATCTCCTCTGGATCGGTAAGAATCTTTGCATCTTCGGATTTCTTCATACTATCCCTCACTGGCTTCTACGGCCTCGCCCCACGCTCATTCGAATGGGCTCTGGCAGCCATTCCACTATGTTAACGACATTAACATATAGTTCGGCGCCGATGTTAACGTCGATAACATTTTTGCATGACAGGCAGAATTTGTGACTCACAGTGGCGCATGGCATCGGACTCCTATCACCATGGCGACCTCAAATCGGCGCTACTGCGAACAGGTCTGCAAATTGTGGATGCCGAAGGCGCCGCCGGCCTTACGCTGCAAAAGGCCGCCAGCCGCCACGGAGTGAGCGCCCCGGCCGTATATAGACACTATGCATCTAAAGAGGAGTTGCTGGCAGCTATTGCGGCCGAGGGATTTCATATGCTACGGCGGGCCCTCGAGGAAAACCTCGCGCGCAGGGGTATGGACAGCCGGGTCTTTTTTCGCAGGAGTGTAGAGTCCTACATTGAACTGGCCATCTCCAGACCGCATATATACGAATTAATGTTTGGCGGTATCATTCCCGACCCATCGGCCCATCCGGAGCTTCGAGTGGCCGGCCATGCCGCATTCGAACAGCTCCTTGCCACAATCCGGCGATGCCAGCAGGACGGACTCATTCGAAAAACCCGACCTTTGGTACTTGCCTTTCATGTTTGGAGTCAGATGCACGGATTCGTAATGCTTCAACTGTCGGGCCAGAATCCACTGGTGGCCAGGGATGACAGACAGATGCGAAACCTGGTCGGTATGATGGTTCAATTACTGCGACAGGGACTGGATGCGAATTAGAAAGCTCCCAAATCTGCTTTAAGCGAGCCCGATTGCAACTTTAGCCGCCGACTATTGTTTGCCAGGCCTGCGTCGCTTTCGCATCTTCTCCTGCAACAGCCCATTGACAAATTCTCCCATGGCATCCAGCTTCTTGCCATCCCCATCGAATAAAAACTGCGAACCAATCAGTGCCGCGACGTGCAAATCCAGGGCGCGTTCATCGATAACAAATTCCTGGGAGTATAGGGCCCTTAAGAATTCCTTACGCTGCCCGTCGAGGTAGCGTATGCGCTGGGCCACGCCTGGGTCGAATAGCGCCCAGGCGCGCAGGCAGAGCTCCAGTCGGTGGTCCAGCATTGCATTCAGCTTTTCATTGAGCTCACCTGGACCCGATCCCGGCACACCGGCTCCTAGCATTTCCTGCGCCTGCTCTTGCTGGCGGGCAAAGAAATCCTCAAAGAAAGCATGCAGAAAATCTTCGCGCCCCTTAAAGTGGTGATAAAAGGAGCCTGTGGAGACTCCCAGCCTG
>JAGRNC010000496.1 GCA_020440935.1 Leptospiraceae bacterium
TCCACCGCCATACCCGTAAAGTTTGAGCTACAATTCGCCAAACTAAAGACCTTCTTTCAGAATGTATCCAGTGTTACCGACTACACTCTGGGCCTTCGCGGTTCGGCCGATTTTCCAATCAAACTCGGTTCTATGCCAACAAAGGTGAGCGTACCGCTAAGTATGGAAAAGAAACTCCCGGCCTTCATTCCGGACGTTTCGCTGGAAAACGTTGATTTCTCGGCGCCATCGCTTCTGGACGGTGCGGACGCAGCCCTGTCTGCCGCATTCGATCTGCGAATCGAAAACCAGGCCGCCGCCGATTTCCTGGTGAATGGTTTGAACTACTCCATGGATCTGGGAGGGAGTTCTTTTCTGCAAGGCAAGTCCCTGCAAACTTCGCGAGATGGTAATGCCTCTGTGGTGCGCGTGGATTCCAGCCTGCCGATTTTGGGAGCAGGCCGCGCTTTCCTTTCATTGTTCAAAAGCGGAGGATCGAACTATCGTATTCGCGGCGATTCCGATGTGGCCTTTCCAGGATCCGATCTAGAAAAAACCGATTTTCAGTTTGATAAGAGCGGTAAGCTTAGCTGGTAAGCCCATTAGCATGCCCGATTCCGGAGCATGTACAATGGGCAGGTTAGCCCCGGCCCCGGCCAGGAAAGGCCGGGCCCAGCGCCCAGCTTTGTAAGTTCAGCCTGGCCAGACCGGGACTCTTCGCTTGCAGCCCCGGCTATTTTCCTTTCGTAAGGTTGCTCATCAGGTGGCCAAGTTTTACAGATCGATCCATCGCATCTTTCAGCGCTTTGGGCACCGGTAGATAGATTCCGATCTCCGTAAAATTTCCGCGCATTGCTTCGCAGCCGTGGGATAGCCCGATGCGGATGGCTACGTTGTTGCCTTTTACGTGGTGGAATGCAAAGTGCTCGAGCATATCTTTATCGATGTACATTTCGCAACCGCCTTCCACTTCTTCAAAGAACTGATTCAGGCTCTTAATTTTTGCGGGTTCTCTAACTGCCTTTTTTAAAACCGTATCCTTCAAGAATACCTGCAACAGGGTGTCTGCGCTGTAGTAATCCAGCAGGCTGGCTGGTTTTCCGGTCCGTAAATCGTAGGTAGAGTACGATGTTCCATAGGACGGATGAGCGCCGCCTTCGCCGTACCAATCGGTAGTGTAAGAAACGATGGGACCCACCAAAGAGAGCAGGGTATAGGACTGAGTCACACCGCCTTCGCCAGGCTCTGGATCCGGTTTGAAGGTATTGAAATCTCGATAGATTTGCTTTGCCTTGCCCGAATTTAGATCGTAAGCGATGGCAAGCCCATCGCCATACAGAACCCGAAAATTGGAATACGAATAGGTCTTTAAGGATTCGTCGGCCTGGGTTCCCGACAGCGATATAGCAAACAATGCCAGAGTAAGATAAAATGCTGCGGCATGGGGCCGGGTTCGGATCATGGAAGGCTGGCCTGATTTCATGTTTCATGAAAAGCAGAACCGGTTCGTGCTATCAATCAGAATTGTAATGAGAAAAGTATCCCGGGCCGCGTAAGCCCGGGATGGCAGGAGTGTTCTAAAGTAACTGGAATTCCGGTGAAGTACCGGTGAATTTTTGATAACTGGTCCAGAAGAAATACCAGCGCCTGGCAAGGCCGTTGTATTTGATCCGATAGGTGCCCGCCGGCTGATTTCGGATTTGCCAGATCACCGTAGCCTCAGAAGTGCCGCTCAGGTCTCCGCCTGTGCGAACCCATTGAAAGCTGGTGTAAGGATCCTGGTCGGTAGCTACTGTCTGCCAGGAAGATCCTACTTTTCTCTGCACTTCGATAAAAGTGTAGCTTTCCGGATCGTAGTAGTTGCTCAAGCTACCATCTTCTTTCTTTTGCAGTTCCGTCCTCGGATGCGCAGCCTGAAATACGAGTTGAACGTCATCATTGGCTGCCGAGTAGGATGCCGCCGGACCGCTCAGTACTTTGCCAAAGTCGCCGGTGTCGTTTACCACTCCACTCTGCGAGATCCAGGTTTGAATCAACTGCTGATTGGAGAGATCGGGCGGCACGGGGCCAGGATCCGATGCTGTGCCAGAAGCTAGATTCGTAGCCAGCCGATCCATCTCCTGGCGAAGGGCCGCTGCAGCGAAGGGTCCAAAAACTGTGAACGAGCCCTCATAATGCTGGGCCGCGTATTCTTCCCGGGTGGCCAGATAGTTGGTGTAAGAATTGGCCATGGAGGCTACAACTACATGGTGGACTCCAGCGTTCTCCAGAGTTGGGCCGATAGTGGCCTGTAGCCTACGACCGACCATAGTGGTCACCTCAAAAGAGGAGCCGGTAATGGCCAGATCGCCGATGCGGAAGATCTGCAAGGGAACGTCCACAGGGATGAACGGTACTTCCGGATTGGGAAACCAGAAATCGTCCACTTCGCCAACTGGCAAGAGGGCTAACTTCTCCTTGGCGCACTGATCGTACTTGTCGCTCTGTAAAACTTGAGAAGCTAGGGGCCAGAGGTCTCCCAGGATTCCCGCAATGCCATCCAGGTTTTGCAGGTTATACTCATGACGCACCCA
>JAGRNC010000497.1 GCA_020440935.1 Leptospiraceae bacterium
GTGCCGAAGCGAGGCAAATGCAGTGCGAAAAAAGACCGAAGCGCTATAGAGCAAAACTGGCGTGGCAAAAGCAAAACTTACAAAATGGAAGAAGTTACGGGTAAACCGATCCATGGTGCCGAAGTAACCGGCATAGAGTGAAACACTCACAAGCATGATGTTTCCGGCAAAGAATCCGGCCACCACCATCTTCTTTAATAGATTGCGCGCATAGGATTTCTGGCTTTCGGATGCCTCGCTATGACGCAAAGGAAGCAATCGGTACCCCAGTCGTTCAATTCGCCTGGCCAGCTCCTTTAAGGGCACCACCGATGGCTCCCAGGAAAGCTTAATCCGGTTGGTGGCCAGATTGCCGCTGGCTGCTTTCACTCCGGAGATGGAGCGCAGCATTGTTTCATTGAGCCAGATGCACGAGCTACAATGGATGCCCTCGATTAAGAAATCTGCGCTGGCCACGCGCCGACTCTTACTTTCCGAATCGCCAACTTCGGAGCTGGCCTTACCAGGCGGCAAAGACCGGGGTAATGCGGCGGTGTCCGAAACTGCAGCCGATTCAAGCGCCGTTCGTTCGATTAATTCCCAGATTTCTTCGCTGGTGCTATCCTCCGGTCGAGGAGCGTACTCAGTACGAAACTCATAGTAATCCAGCATTCCGGAGCCGGAAATCAACTCATACGCTCCGGCACATCCCTGGCAGCAAAAGGAATGATCGTCGCGCTCTATGCGACTATCCGCAACGGGTAAACCGCAGTGAAAACAGGCGGTATCAGAATTGACCGGCATGGCTCCAGCGCTGATACACGATGAACATTCCGTACGCAATCATAATTATGTCCAGAATGCGCGCCGGCCATCGTTTGCGCAAGAATTCCCAGAAAGTGGAGCTTGCCAATCCCACAACGAGCAACGCCGGATACATTCCAAGACTAAAAACGAACATCAAAAAGGCGCCAGCCAACGGTTCGCCGGTACCCAACGCCATTCCATAGGCAGGGTATAGAAGTCCGCAAGGAAGCAAACCAGTTACCAGTCCCATGAGCGCCGCGCTTTCCAGCGGGTTATTGCGGCCCCTCAAAAGCTGTCCGATGGAGCGATTAAACCAGCCGGGCATGCGAATGCCATGAAATCCGGGTAGTGCAGGGAATAGGAAGCTCAGTCCAAAGTAGATGATTAATGCTGCAGCAAGCACGGCCGCTATTGAATTCACTACGTACAGATTGAGCGTTTTACCCGCAATGCCCAGTGCAAAGCCAACGGTCATGTACGAAAAAGACCGTGCGATATTGTACATTAGATTTACTGGAATTCGGCGAACGATGCCGGAGAAATGCGATGCTGCGGCAATGCCACCATGGCCGGCCATGGCAGGAGTAGGCGAAATCGGTCCATCCGAAAGTACCTGAAACTCCGCCGTTGCCGATGAAGCCCCGGGTTGGCTGGCCGGCGAAGCAGGACCGGAGTGCAGATTGTCGCTGTTGCTTGTCTGGCCCCGGGCAGATTCTGTGCCGCTCGCAGTACCCCTTTTTCTTGCGCCACCGTTTAGTAGATGCACAAAGGGGCCGCACATTCCCACGCAATGTAGCGAGCCCACCAGGCCCTGCATAAATGCAATGGATACGGCGGCCCAGAAGCCGATATTCTCTGCGCCGTTCATTTCTTCTGAATGGAACGATCGGCCTGATCGTTTTCGTCCATGAGCATTCGGTATTTGATCATTTCCGGATCCTCATAATCTTCGTTCTTTACGCTCCATAGAAAAAAGAGCAGAAATCCCACTGCGATGACAGCAGCGATGGGTAGAGTAATCAGTAGTCCGGCCATTTAGTTTACCACCAGGCGATGAGCTTTGTAGAAAGTGAGCCCATCGGCTTTTCCTTCCAGAGAAAGATCCCAATAACCGGGCCGATTTAGAGTTACTTCTTTTTCGAATACAAGGTTTCCGTTTTGCTCGCTGGCTTCGCTTCCTTTGATATCGACAATCTGTCGGTACTTGCTGGTTGCGGGCTGATCCAGGATCAACTTGAATTCCAGAGAGTTCCGATCTACGCTTTGCCCGGCTGGAATCACCAGAGTCCACTTTAGATTTTGCTGTCCCCGCGAAAGCGAGCTTTTCTCAAATAGATCGCTCTGAATAACAAAGCCAAGCTTCTCTGCCTTTTCCCGGGCATCGATGTGGGCCTGGTAATCCAGGCCCTTTTCGTAGTAGGATTCGTCCAGGATGGGTTCCTGGTTTTCGAATGCAACTTTCAGAGTGTAGCCCAGCGCAATGAACAGGACTACGAAGAAAATTCCGATGAGCCAGAAGGCTGTTTTCATTGATTCGGACATATGGTTCTCACTCAATCGGGAATGTGAATACAGATTCCACTTCCCGCTTCATAGATGGATCATTCTTGTTGGTAATAACGAACTTGAATGGTTTTGAGCCCAGCGGCGCTTCGTCTGCCTTGTAGGCAACCAGAAGTCGCAATTTCTTGTGTTCGGAGCCGGCCAGCTTAATGTCTTCCGGAACCGAAACCAGTTGGAAAGGCCCGTCTCCGCTAACTTTT
>JAGRNC010000498.1 GCA_020440935.1 Leptospiraceae bacterium
CTGATAATCGGCTTCGAAAATTGCGCGCATCCCGCCCTGCAGGTCCAGGCCGAGCTTGATGGTGAGGTTCTTTACTCCTTTCTCTGTGAGAAAGGAAAAAGCACGCTCGAGCCAATGCGGCTCCACAATAGTACGGCGATCATCAATTAGATGCGGATGCGCCTGCATAATTTCGTTTACTTTGGCGGCAGTGATGAAACGGGCTTCAACGACGCAATGTCGACCCTCGGCCACGCCTTTTCGCGGCTCAAAGCGGCAATCGCTATCGGGAAAGTAATGGTGCAGACCGTTTTCTTTGTCCGCCATGAATTCCTGGATTTTCGATTCAGGAACATCTACGCGCTTCTCATTTGCATCGCGATAGTATTCCAGAAATACAATCGAAAGGTCTCGCGTGGCAAGGTTGGGGTAAAACGCCAGAAAGAAGAAGCCTACTGCTAATACGGTTACAATCGTTCGATTCAGTATTCGATTCATACTAGATGATTATCCTTTTCTCCTGGATCCGCGAGTACGGACCTGATAGAAGATGAATAGAAGTAAAATTCCGACCAGAATGAGACCGTTTACCACGTTCTTATTCTTTAGCCATTCGCTAAAGGTGCTTTCCCCGTTTGCGCTGGAATCTGTGGAGACTTGCGAAGGCTCCTGAACGCTGGGTTCGGGTGTGGCCACTTCCTCATTTCCTCCGCTGATTTCCAGCGAAGTAGATTCGCCGGCCTGGTATCCAGGGATCAGGCTTGCGTAGTCTACAGGGAAATCCTCAACGATTCCGTCGCGCCAGCTAGTGGGCGTTGCCGGTTCGGGTGCGGGCGTCGGTGCAGGATCTTCGGCCAGGATCGGAGCGATTAAGAGAAATCCTGCAATGAGTACGGCCCACCATGGGGTAACGGTTCGGATCTGTCGCATGATCTGCCTATTTGCGGGATGTTTTTTTGGCGCGTGGAAACTTTTCTGTCTTGTCGCTTTCTTTTTCTTCAATCGCCGGTTGTCCGCTCACTTCCTTTACGCTGCTAATTGCGTTGCGCAATACTTCAATGCGAGTGTTATCGCCCACTTTTAGAATAATTGTGTCTTCTTTGATCGAATGGACGCTTCCTACGATACCGCCCGAGGTAATGACAGTATCGCCTTTCTTTAAAGCGGAAAGCATTTCTTTCTTTCGTTTCTCTTCTTTTCGCTGCGGGCGAATAGCAAAGAAATACATGATTGCAAAAACGCCGACAATCATGATGATTGTAAAGTTTCCGCCCAGAGGACCAGCAGCCGGATTGTCCGATTTGCTCTGGGGCGCCTCTGTGGTGGTGCCCGGAGTGGCTGTTTGCTGCGCGATAAATGCCTGAGGATTCATGGGGCTAAAGTTCGGCTCCAGGCTCTGTTGGCAAGTAGATTCATCCGCCTACAGAAGTGACGCTTGTGGAGCTATTGTGAAATGACCGCCACTTTTCCAGCACTTCCATGGGTCTGCCTGCCTTCATGGTCTCGCGGCAGATTTCATAGGATGATTTGAGCTCCGAGTCGGGAAATATCAGATGATGGGCCAGGGCTGCGTTGGCGCCCACCATTGCATTTTCCGCCTCGGATCCCTTTCCTTCCAGAATTGCCTGCACTCGGCGGGCCGATTCTTTCCGATCAGCTACTTTAAGCGAGGCGATCTCCTGATTCTGAATTCCAAAGTCATCGGGCCGGAATTGGCCTTTTTTCTCAATTCTGCCTTCGCGGATTAAGATGTAATCGGTGGGCGCCGCAATGGAGAGCTCATCCAGACCGTCTCTGGAATGCAATACACAGGCGCCTTTTCGGCCCAGTCCGGCCAGCGCATCGCCCAGTGGCTCGAGAAATCGACCATCAAATACTCCGATTACCTGGTGCGTAACCGGCGCCGGATTGGTAATGGGTCCCAGAAGATTGAATACAGTGCGCACTCCCAGAGCCTTTCGCACAGGAGCAGCAAACTTCATGGCCGGATGCCAGGTAGGAGCAAACAAGAAACACATCCCCACTTTTTCCAGACAATCGGCCACTTCCTCGGGCTGCAGAGACATGGAAATACCCAGTTCTTCCAGAACATCGGCCGAGCCGGTGGGGCTGGAAACGGCCCGATTTCCATGCTTTGCCACCTTCACGCCCAGGGAGGCCACGACAAGCGCGGAAAGGGTACTGATATTGATGATGCCTGAAGAATCTCCACCGGTGCCGCAGGTATCCAACAAAGTGTCGCCCACCCGGCGGGGCCAGCTAACGGCGGCCTTTCGCATGGCTCTGGAAAATGCTTCGATTTCAACGCCCGTTTCGCCTTTGAGCGCCAATGCCGTCAAAAATCCAGCAGTCTGAATTTCACCGGCCTGACCGCTCATGATGGCTGTCATGGCTCGAGTAGCCTGTTCGGCCGTGAGGTCTTCGCCTGCGATGATTTGTTTGAGTAGCTCCACCATACTACTGTTTCTCCTTTCTTTTCTTCCTGTCCGGCAGGAAAAGCCGGTAATTCGTCACAAAATACCGCAATCCCGACATGATCGTAAGGATTGTGGTAAAGAGCAT
>JAGRNC010000049.1 GCA_020440935.1 Leptospiraceae bacterium
CCCGAGGTCGAACATCGCTTATCATCGCACACAGGTTATCTACGATTCGCGGAGCCCACCGAATCCTTTTGATCAAGAACGGACAACTCACCGAAGAAGGCAGCCACGATGAGCTGGTTAAAAAGAAGGGGGATTATGCCGACCTCTGGAGCGTGCAGGCGGGCGAACGCATTTCCGCCGCCTAGCGCGGTCTTGCGTTTTGTCGCGCCAGAGTTTGCCGCACTATGACACAACCTCGAGCGAGGTGAAGTCAAAAACTGAATGGCGCGGCTTTATTCGCTACCTGGACTTTTCGTAGCCTACAATCTTCCACTGGCCATCGATTTTTTCCAGAATCATGGTCATGGGTTTGGCCAGCGGGGTCTCGTAGGTAATTCGAGCTTCTTTGTCGCCTTCGCGCACCAATTCAATCTTCGCATCGCAGTCGGCAGGAGTGCCGTCTTCGGGAACGGCCGACTTTCGAATGGCAGCCTCCAGCTCCGATGCGAACTTGTGGATTGCATCATTTCGCTTGGTATCGGATAGATTTTGAAATGTGGCCCCGTACCCTTTTTCCAGGTAACGCTCTGCGAATCGGTCCAGGTCAAAATGTTTCAAGTAATCGTCGGCATTGGACTCACAGGCTGCTTTGGCCAGAGCCTTACCTGTATCTACCGGACTCGCTCCACAAGACGGCAGAAGAGTGAGAGTAAACAATGCAATGACAAGATAACGATTCATAAAGGCTCCAGTGAAATTACAAGAACTCAGTCCGCTGGATCGGGTCAATGGTTTTTGGAGTGTTGTGGGATGCTTGCAATGCCAGCATTCGATTTGCTATTTTTTGCTTGCGGCGCTTCTTCGGTAAGCCCTACTAGAGGCCAACGGGCCATTGGTTCAAAGAGTCCTGTGGAGAAGTGATGTGCATCGAGGAATGATTCGGAAAGTCCTATTATTGGCGTTTATCCTGGCACCCATGCCCGGAATCGTATCCCAGCCCAACGATTCCGAAATGGAATCATTTAATTCGAAGGACCAGGATTTCCAGTTCGTCTCCGACGAGTTTGAAGCCAGCGCTCAGGAAATAGAATCGCTTTGTACAGAGCAAGCCGGCCTCAAGATCGCCGTTCTATCTAAATCTTTCTTTTTACTCGATGTTGCTCAGGATTCTCTCGCACACAGGTTGCTATTTCGCACGGGCGATTCCATAAGTTTTAATAAAGATCACCGGCATGGAAGAACATTCGATCCTGCGGGGCCGACCAGGTCGCAACTGTTTAGTAATTTCTGCAATGTTGGCATCCAGCGATTTGATATTATCCGATCCAACGGCAAAGCAATGGATCTGATAATTAGAGCTGGCCCTGTAGAGACCGAGCCTAACGTCAACTCGAAAGACGACGTTCGCGCACTCTTGGGCCCCTCGGAGAATAAATCAGAAAGCGGTTCGGCGAAATTGATCGTGATTCGGGCGCGCATTGATCGGAGTCTCGCCGATCCCGATAACCCTATCAATCCTCAGAACGAGCGGCCATTCACAAATCGACAAATGAGGCAATTCGAGAAGTTGAGACAAAAATTTCCTGGCAACACCTTAATACCGCGAAAGCTGTCGCCGGAGCAAAAGGCTGAGCGAGAGCGCCAGACGCAATACATCTACGAGATACAGACAAAAATCGTAAAGAAAGAGGCCACCCAACAAGAGATCAATGAATACTACGACTACCAGATAAAGGGCATGACAGATCGCATCGAGCTTATCGACTATGTGCTCAAGAAACCAGGCGCTGTTCTGTCACCCGAGAACCGCGAAAAACTCGAAAACGTGCGCGCAATGAATGAACGCACCCTGAAGGCTTACGAAGAAGCCCGCCAGCGAGCGCTGAAAAATGCCGTGGATTAGGCATTAAAGAAGCGACCGTAAATTAAGGTTTTTTGTACAAATTGAAAGTCGCATGAGCCTGACCCTGATGGTGGGGCTCGTGAAAAACGATTACCTTTAACATAGTCTTAAAATCAAAGCGGGCGTCCGGGGCAGGTTTTTCATCCAGTCGATTGTAGTCGAAATCCTGGATGGCGGCCACCAGAGCCTGTCGCGAATCTTGAAGATAGCGGCGGACTTCCGGCAAAGAGGGAACATCCCGGTTCGCATCCTGTCCGCTGCTAAATTGCTCGGCCAGCTTCTCAGATACCAGTGATTTGCCGGACATCATAGAGGCGAATTTGTCTTCTGTGGAAGCCAGATGCATAAAATGCCAGCCCACCGGTGCATGCTCGGGGCTTACGGACCAGCGAAGCGCCTGGTCGGCCTTGCCCGTTTTTTCTATGTCGTCCAGATCTTTTAACGTTACCGATCGGTTAAACTCCATCTGGGCTAGAAGCTCTTCCTTTTTGGAATCGGAGGGGCTGGCGCAGGCCACGATGCTGGCCAGAATGGAGAAAATGAGAATGGCTGGAATTTTGTTCATGGTGGACTGTCTAATTCCGTGCAATAGAAAGTCGACTCAAAATAGCGTTACCGTCTCAGTGATAACGTCGGTCCATGGCCAATCCATCGTCCACGGGGCGCACCTCGATCCTTCCAATCCGCGCCGATGGCCATCCGGCGGCAATCTCCAGGGCCGTTTCGCGGTCGACTGCTTCGATTAAAAAATATCCGCCAATTTGCTCTTTGGTTTCCATGAGCGGGCCATCGGTAATCATCGCTTTACCATCCCGGACGCTAACCGATGCGGATAGCCGGGCGCTCTGTAGAGGATGCGTGTCCACAAGGATACCTCGGTCTCGTAGAGCTTGCACGTAATCCAGGGTCTCTTTGCGTAAATCCTGCCATTCGGATTGCGACAGTTGATTCAAATCTTCCTCGGCTTCGTAGGCAAAGCATAGAAATTTCATGACGCCGAAAGTTCTGTGTCCAGGGTAACTGTCGAGCATTCCATTTTTTCGGTGGTCAGGTTTGCCGTCTCAACCAGACAATAATCAGAATTGCAGTAACCGACCTGATCAAATGGAACGTACAACTTACTCAATCATTGTTCCTGCTTTCAATGAGGCCCATTGGATTTCCAGCACCCTGGATTCTATCGCCGCAGCCATGAAAGCAGCGGAGTACTCTGGTCCAGGAAACAATCCATCGAAGCGGAGCGGCGAAATCATCGTTGTTGATAACAATTCCACAGATAATACGGGAGCTCTGGCGCGCGACAAGGGAGCTCGTGTGGTTTTTTTCGCAGAGAACCATATTGCCAAAGCCCGCAATTGTGGAGCGGCACTTGCTCAGGGAGATTTCCTCTTTTTTATTGATGCAGATACGCACATATCGCCCGAAACTCTAATCCGCGCTCTGGACTTTCTGGAGGAAGGGCAATGTGCGGGAGGCGGGGCATTATTGCGCTTTGAGGATGAGCGGGCAGGATTCGCCTGGCTTAGCGCCCGCGCCTGGAACTGGCTTTCGAAAACGAGGAAGCTGGCCGCCGGTTGTTTTGTCTTCTGCCGTATGGATGCGTATTGCGATTTTGGCGGATTCGACGAAACGGTATATGCATCCGAGGACCTACGAATCTCCAGGGCCATTAAGAAATGGGGGCGGCATCATCGGATGAATTTCTCCATCATAGAGGAACCACGGGTTCGCACAAGCAGCCGCAAATTACGGTGGTTTTCGCGCCTTCGAATATACACCTATGCTCTAATCTTTCTGGTATTTCCCTTTGCGGTGCGATCCAAATGGTTATGCCGTTTATGGTACGTAGGAGGCGATCGAAAGTAGTAGCAGTTTCCAGGAAGGTCCATCGAATCCTTCGATCAGACCAATGCAGAGAAAATTACAGAAACCGGCCATGCCCTGGATTGCAGGAATCGAAACAATGAAAACCAATGTACTTGTGCTTCGCTTCCACTGCATGCGAGTCCCAATTCGTATTATCGTCAGAAATCCCGCGCCAAATGCGAATACGGCCCAGAACCAGCTTGTAAAGTTCACCACTGGAACATCGAGAAAACGCGCCGGTAAGTCCGCATGCCAGGTCCAGAACTGAAGAGCGGTGGCCACTGGATCGAGATGCAGATCGGATGCCAGCGCCACCAGCCCCACGATAATCGGAAAAAGGCTTACTTGCGTCGCTCGCCAACGGTGGGCCAGAAATTCGCCCAGAAAGAAAGCCGGGTAGAAGACAGTGCACCAACCGCTGACCACGGCCAGCGGAGTGTGGGAGAATGGAAAAAAAACATGGAAGGACGCTTCGCTAAAAAAGCCCATTTCGATGCCGCCGGTTTCGAGCAAGAATGCATACAGGCCGGCTCCCAGAAAGAAGATGACCGCCTGCTGTGCTCCTCTTTGGAAAAGGCAATGAAGAAAGAGAAGAATGGCCCAGAGTGCGGACGAAATCTCAAATACCAGCAGCGCCCGATCCTGGGACAGAGGACCTGTCTTTCCGAATACGAACGAGTAGGCAATCCAGGCTAAAACAGGCGCTAACAGTACCGTCAGGGCGAACCATCGCGTAGCTGGCCCCTCTGTCGCATTGGTGAGCTCCCGCAACTGATCTGGTGGCAAGGCATCCGGACTCGCGTCCATCCATGTATCGATATCGGATGACTTTAAGCCTTTCGGCCCGTTCCTTCTGAGTGTGAAAATATAATAGATAGCAGGGCCGCTCGGAATGAGGGCTGTAAGCAATGCGAAATAGAACGGGCCACCTTCGAAAAAAAGAGCCACAAAAAGAATTTGTGCAATCATGTAAACGTTGCACCAGGCAGGCAGTCCGTGCCAGATAAGAGCCCGGACTCTTTTCATATGGCAACCAACGGAAAGACCCTTGCCAGAACAAAGGGAAGTGTTAAGATTCTACCATGAAGCAGCCCTGGATCCTGGTCGGCGCAATTTTTCTTATTGGATGCGCCGGCGCCGTCCGTCCGGCACAATCGCATCGAAACAGCGATGCGCTTCTCGTTCTGCCGGGATTTGGCTATGACCGGGCCGCGCAGGAGTCCTTCGAAACCGCGGCGCAAGCGCTTTCTGCCGAAGGCATTGATCTGTATGTGCCCGACTACCTGCGACGCTCTGGATTTAAAGACACCAGAGAAGCCTTTCTGCAGTTCTATGACAGAGAAAAACTGAGCGATTATGAGCGACTCCATGTTTTTGCCTTCATCGCGGGCGCCTGGACTTTTAATCCTTCGCTAGATAAACGTCCTTTTGAGAATCTTAGTACTGTAATCTACGACCGAAGTCCTCTCCAGGAACGCGCGCCCCGCCTTGCTACCGAAGAATTGCATTTTCCCACCTGGCTCTTATTTGGCCAACTTGTATTTCAAATGGCCGACAGCGCCTATCAGCCCATCGACGCAGGAAAAAGATTCAAGGTTGGCATTATGGTAGAGACCAAACCGACGGCCCTCATCGAACGATACCGCGAAACTGCGCTTTCCTATGGTACTGTGGATTTTAGCTGCGATCAGTTCAATCAGGGCCATGACGACTGCATTTTTGTTCCATTGAATCACGATGAGATGTATACCCGCTTCTCTGAGCTCCTGCCCGAAATACTGCATATTATTAGGGAAGGGAAATTCAGGGCCGAGGCGAATCGCCAGCCTCCTGCGAATATCGAACAGTCTGCCCCGTAGTTGCCGGGCACAGGTATAATCCATAGGCAGTGCAGGCATGGGCCGGAATCATGGGCCGGATAAAGTGTGGCGAGGTTTGCGTGGGCCCAGGGCAATGCTGATTTCGGGACCTGGGTGCGCCACTGACTTAGGTGGGCAGTGGCCAAGCGAAGAGCCGGGAAATCGTCATCAGGTCATAGCTTTTTTGTACAAATGGACGGAGGCGTAGCTTGCCGTTCTTTCGATCCTGCTGAGCTGGATGCTTTGCTCGCTCTGAAATCGCAGTACATCAGATTGGATTTTCATTCCCGGAGCAAAGGAGCGAAACAATATTCGTGCTCCGGGACTGCACACCCGTTCCAGAGACTGAAAAAGCGATGCGCGCCTTGGTGGAGACAAAAATTCGGGAACGTCCAATAAGGCCACTCCATCGAAGGAATTGGCAGGCGCTGTGCTAAGATAGTCCAGAAGATTACCGTGCCGGTTTTCTACGCGGCTGGAGAGCGCCTGCAGCTTATGGAAGTTAGCGGGATTCAGGTACTCCGGCGCATCCACGTTGCTTGCATAGCTACCAGCAAACATTTGATGCCAGAAGTAGTTCTTTCGTATGGGAAAACCAGTGAGCACCTCTCGGAGCCTTTTGGAGCAGGCCTGCATCAATGTAAATTGCCTGGCGCGGGAAGCATAATAAAGTTGTCTCCAGTGCATTCCGCATACATAGGCGAAGGCTAGCGGGAAATGGCGAACAACTGGATTCCAGAGACGTGGCTCCAGAAGATTCCGATAGATATCCGCCTGCTCTTCCAGACTTTGAGCCTCCAGAAAAGCCGCCACATTCGATTTTCCGCAAACACGTTTTAGAAACTGATGGATCCAGGCAAATCGACTGTAAGCGCCGTAGCTATAAATAGAGGATTGCCGAGCCTGCGCCGGGATTCCGTATTCTTCCCATAGTTGCTTGTAGTTGCCTTCGATGAGCTTTAATTTATGTGCGAATAGTCGTTGCTGATGCAGATTCGAATCGATGGCCACAATAGATCTGGGCTCCCGGAGTAGCAGATTTAAAACATTGCATCCTGCAGAAGTAACCATCAGCAGCCGATCGTTCTTGCCAATTTGCAATCCCAGCCCATCGACTTCCGGATCCTCCCATACCTGATTGTAATACACTCCCTTCATTTTATCTTTGAAATAATGGGGTTTCGCTTACCGGTAGCGGTTTTTTCCAGGGTATTGGGCCTTTCGATGAGTATGCTGATTTCTCGGGGAAATCGGCGCCGCAAACTTTCTTCCAGCCGGCTCTCCAAATTGTTTCTGACATCGCCATGGGCCACATATTGAAATCGTACGGTCGAAAGATCCTCCTGAATCATACAGAAATCTACGATGGGAAACTTTCCATCCAGCAGCAATTCGTATACGGAGTCCAGCAGAAAGGATGGGCTTAGGATCTGGTCGGCAAATTTAAATGCATCGTTCTTTCTACCCACAAGCGATTGTAACTTGCGAAATCGCCGCTTGCAATGGCAAGGCTGCGAGTCAATGGCGCCCAGATCTGCCTGACGATACCGGATGAATGGCGTCGTAAAGTTATGTAGATTGGTGCCTACGATTTCGCCCAGTTGGCCGGTCCCGGCCGATCGATCTGCATCGGGCTCGACGACCTCTACGTAGCACATATCTTCCCAGAGGTGATAACTACCGTGCTCGCATTCGGATGCGACCCATCCCAGTTCTTCGGTGGAGTATTCATCCAGCACCGAGCATTGAAAAAATTCTGCCATGGTCCGTCGTTGCTCGATGTACGATGTTTCTGAATTAAGGCTAATAAATCGAATGCCCAGCCTGGGCCCTTCCTGTGCCGAAATTATGGACATTAACTCGATCAATCTAGAAGGATAGATGCACAGAATATGCGGACGATAGGAGCGAATCGTCTTCAATGTGTCGTGTAAATCGTTCAGTGTGCTGACGAATCGGGAGGGAAATAGCCCAAATAAGGACCGGGCCGGAAATTCCGACGTGTACACATAGAGCGTTTTGCTCCAGGGCATAAGTTCGCCGGTCATATTCAAGATTCTATAGCGGCCCACCGCGTAGGCGGATGTGTTGCGGACCCCGTGGTGGACTCGAATCACTCTCCCGGAAGAGCCCGAGCTTACCGACTCTATCGTCGCCTGATCGGGCAGGCCCAGAGCGCCACATTCCATCGCCGAGATTAACTCTTCTTTGCTTACTGTGGGAAATAGCTCCAGGTCCGCAAGAGAGCGAAAATCTTCCGGTTGAACTCCGTGATCCCGGTACTTCTGGCGATAGAATTCGCAGTGGTGGAAGGCATGTCGCAGTAGCTTCTTAATTCTGCCTTCTTGAAATCGTACAATCGAGCCCTCGGATAAGCGGGGGCGAATCAGATACCCTGGGGCCTGGATGAGAGCTGCCGTGGCTGCCCGGAGATATTCGGAGGTGGAGAATTTTCGCATTGATTGGCCCGCGAATTTCTGAGAAAGGATGAATTTCTCTGTGCAGTGGAGCAAAGGTCAACGAAAAAAGGGGCCTAACTTCTCCCAGGGTTTCGCTTTGTCCTATACAAGAAAAAGACTTGATCCTGATTGATATTCAAATCTATTCATGTTTTCCTCGGGGGCTCAAATGCGAATAATTGGGATCGAAGATCTGAACGATACACAACTTCAAATCGAATTGCAGCGGGGCGGACGGTTCGTAGTCTATCAGTATTGTGTTTCAATACTTATCCTTACCTTCAAGCGACCTTCTAGCATCTACTTCATTCGAAGCGGCGATAGCCCGGTAACCAGAGGGCTCATCTTTTCACTCATTTCCTTTTTGTTCGGGTGGTGGGGATTCCCCTGGGGACCCATATACACCATCGGATCATTTATCAAGAATTTTGGCGGAGGTCAAGATGTTACGCCCGTGATCGTTGCCAGCATGAAGCCGGAACCGCCTGCCCAGCAACCAGCACCCACTTCCAGGTTTGGTCCCGTAAATCCTTAGAGAATCCTGATTTTTCGGAACCCTGTCCCATTCTTACTCGCTAATGGGCGCGGTTGCTTTTGCCGATCGCATTGGGTCAGTTCGAATTCCCTTATTCGCGGGCATCGAAAATGATTGGAGCTTTCCGGCCTTTATTCGCAAATGATGCGGGATGGGGCAGATTGATCTATGGAAGCTTCTAGCCGGATTGGGCATTTTTCTATTTGGAATGTACACCATGGAGCAGTCCATTCGAGCTGTGGCGGGTCGTTCCTTTAAAGCTCTCATCCGCCGATACACAGGTACTCGATGGCGTGGATTATTTACCGGCATTGTCAGTACTGCGGCGCTGCAGAGCAGTTCGGCGGTTTCGCTTCTTGTGCTGGCCTTCGTAGGGGCAGGGATCATGTCCCTGGTAAATGCCATAGCGGTGATGGTCGGATCCAACATAGGCACGACGTTTACCGCCTGGATTGTTGCTCTTTTTGGTTTTAAAATCAAGATTGAAGCGTTTGCCCTTCCCATGATTGGCCTTGGCGGACTGGGTACAATCCTGTTTACGCGATCGGACCGATTCATGAATCTTAGTCGGCTATTGATCGCTCTGGGATTCTTGTTCCACGGATTGGATCTCATGAAGTCCGCCGTGGAATCCCTTTCCGATGGCATGAATCTGGCCCAGTTACCGGACCTCGGGCTCTGGTTTTTCGTTCTTGTGGGCATTGTACTTACTGCTGCGATGCAAGCCAGCGCAGCAACCATTGCCCTGGTATTAACAGCCTTACATTCTGGAATGATCGATTTTACGCACGGGGCAGCGGTGGTTATTGGCGCAAATGTTGGTACTACGATCACAATCCTGATTGGTTCCATTGGCGGCAGCGCCATTAAGAAGCAGGCCGCGCTGAGCCATGTAGCTTTCAATCTATTTAGTGCAGCGCTGGCATTTGCGCTTTTGCCGCTGATCGTCTGGATCATACATGATGGCCTGAGCATGAAATCGGACGTGCTCGGCGTAGCGCTGTTTCATACTGTATTCAATTGTCTGGGGGCCATGGTATTCATGCCTTTTCTTGGACGGTTTGCACGATTGCTTTCGCGCATCTATCCCGATCGTCGCCTGGTGCTCACACGTTTTATCCAGAATACGGATCCCACTGTATTTGAAGCAGCGCTGGTAGCCCTGCGCAACGAAGTCTTACATCAGCTTTTTCTATCTGTATTCTATATCGCCAGAAAGTACAGAGTTGAAAATCCGGATGATCCTCTGGAGCGCGAGTACCCTGCCGAGCGTGTGACCTACGGTGGACTGTCGGAAATGCATGCCGAGATTTTCGGCTATTACTCCAGGATTCCGGGTATGGAGGGAAATCCGAGCGAAGCGGTCCATCTGGATCAGGTGTTGCGAGCCAGTCGTAGTATCATGAATGCAACCAGGAATCTCCGAAGCACTCTGACAGACGTGGAAGATTTGCTCGAATCGGATCAACCATTCTTCGCAAATGCAGGCGAAGATTTCAGAGACCGCCTTCGACAAATGCAGGGAGAGGTTTCTCTAGTTTATTCCAATCCGGATTCCTCCAGGTTACCTGCACTCAGAGAGTTCTTTACTGCTATTGAACAAGGGGACAAGAAATTCATCGCTTCCTGCTCGCGCGAGATAATGCAAAAAAGTCTGTCGGAGGAAGAAGTTACCCATCTGTTGATGATTAACCGTTTATTTACTCAATCGTCAAGGATGCTGGTGCTGAGTATGGAAGGCCTGGTCGGTATGCCTGGCGATTCACTCCCGGAGCATGAGGCGGGCTGATGGAGCGAAAAGGCCGTAGCCTCAGGACAGCAATCTACGGTACAGCAATAGCAGCAGGCAGCCAATGCCGCCAACCAGGCACAGATAGATGGTCCAGAACAAGATCACCGGGCAATGTACAGCGCCACAGGCTTCGGCAAGCCCAGAAAAAAGGAAATAGCTGGGGATGATTGCGAACAATAGAAAGATGAATCCATGCCACCAGGCAACAGATCCTGGAAGAAGAAACCTTCTATAGAATACAAGGGTAAGCTGAGCCAGTATAAGTAAGCAGACGGTGCCGATAGCTGCGGCCAGAAAATAATCATTGGCACCTGCTATGAAAGTCACGAAGAAAACGGCAAAGCAGGCGCTTCCAGATGCAAGTCCAATGAAGTAGGTGATAAGAATCGGACGGTTCATGTTCAATCTCTACCAGAAATGATATCGCCAGGTCAATCCAAGCGTTAGAGTTGCAGAGCTACCATCGTACGCGGAGCCCCCGTAGGTAAGCAAGAAATCTTGTAGATACTGGTCTGAAGTTGGCGGATTCGTCTTTAGCACAATTGGGATTACCTCTGAAGTCTCTACATAGAGCCGGTTCTGCTGTAATTCGACGAATGCAAACCAATCCTGGTTCAAATCATATTCCAGGCTAAGAGCAAACTCGGTACCAA
>JAGRNC010000004.1 GCA_020440935.1 Leptospiraceae bacterium
CGATGCCACTACCAGATCTTTCATGGACCCATAAGCGTCGCGTTTACTGCCCACGCAGCCAAGGACCCGATAACCGTAGATTTCATTCCTTCGCACTTTTTCGTAGAACAAATGCGCCAGATGACCGCTACCTACGATCAAGATGGTGCGAACGGAAACGCCCCGCTGACGGAGCCGAATGAGATACATCCGAAATACAGCATGCCCCAGGCTATGGAGCAACAGGGAGAGTACTGCGGTGTATGCAATAACCAATCGGCTAAGGCTGGCGCCGCGATAGAAAAACAGAAAGGCAAGAATTATGACCAGGTTCAAAAAAACGCCCTGCCCAATCTGTACGGTCTCCCGAGCCGGATGTCTAGACCGTGATGGCTGATAAATATCGATCACCACAAATACCAGTATCTGGCTTATTGCGAAGATGAGCCCCGGAAAGAAGTAGGCTCCCAGAACCGAATACTCGGCAGGAAAAAGCCCGCCGGGAGCAAACATCCCTGCGGTGTCCGGGCTAACCAGCGCCCGCTTTTCCGGGAATAGCCAGAAGAAATGCGCAAAAGTGGCAAGAGAAAAGGAAAGGGCCGAAAGGCAGAAATCCAGAAGGATCAGGCCCAGTTTCATGGTCTGGTTTCTTTCGCGAATCATGGTCCTACTGTTGAATAGCCCCCACGGCCAATATCTGTAGGCCTCACTCGCTGTCGATTCAGGATAAATCGGGATGGCCTGGAAGAAATGTTGCCTACATCGAATCGAAGCAATGTGAGCGAGAAAAATACCTTATTATCGTAGAAATTCACCACTTCCACTGTATTGAGCCCGCCCAGGATGCTACGCTGTTCCAGCCGATAACCGATGCGCATCTCCCAATCATGCAAATCCATAATGAGCGCAGTCTCAAAGTAGCCAACGTTGAATACTGCATTCTGCCGTGCTCGCTGGCCGGCAAGCCCCGAGCCATTGTAGATATCGGTGGTGAAGTTTGTCGATTTCTCCGATTCCGGTGTATACAGCGAATAGTTTTGAATAGAATAACGCGGATCGTGGGCAGCGTTGTAGCGGGCCGGATCGGTGGCCCGCGATTCAAGTTCCATTTGCCAGTACAGCGTGCGCGTTAGCTGCACATCTACCTTCATATTGAAGCGCATGTGGTCCAGCGACTGATCGTAGTAAATGTGATACCAGTAGAAGCCCACTTCAAAGTAGCGCAAACGTTTCAGAAAGATCAGGTCAAACCCGCCCGTCTGGAAGTTAGCTCCAAAAACGTTGGAGTGATCGCGCTTGTTTATGGAATCGTATACATAATCGTTCGTAAGGTGCAAATCCAGAAAGTGGCCCTTTCGTCGACTCAGTAAATTATCCCGACCAAAACCGAATGGATTGAAGAAGTCTATGAGCACATCGGTACGAAACACCGGATAATACCATCGCTCGGCTTCTTTCACATCGTATTCGTATTCTTTATGATCGTAAACAGTCGTGACGCTAAAAGAAACATCCTCCACCGGGTAAGACTCCAGGGAAACTTCCGTTTCGTTAACCTTTTGATTGTTTGTAAAACCGGTGAAATTTAGCGTGCTGCGGTCTTTGAGCTCTTCTTTGAATGAGTCCTTCTTGCGATAAGTGGCGCGGAGGAATAGTTGGTCAGGTCCCAGAGTAAGTTCATCTTCCGTGTAATAATATTGATAACTGTCTTTCTGTGCCTGGGTGCTCAGAGCTTCATAGGCTTCGCCGGTGGGATTGGGGCCGTAGGGTACCGTTTTTCGGGCCCCGTATCCGACCAGAGGTCGGAAGGTAAAAATCGGATACCAGGAAATATACGTTCTAAACGCAGTGCTATACTCGTTTTGATTGAGGCTCTGCGATACATCGCCTCCGGAATATTGCTTGGTTAGATCCGTTGCCAGTTTATGATCCCAGTAGAACGGAAGATCGAATAAAGGATCATTTCCCAGAAAGATATTCTTTGCGATTTCCACCGAAGGCACCACATCGTATGCTGGAAAATAGCGCGAGTCTTCAAACTTGGTATCTTCGATCCAGATTCTTCGACGGGAAGCCTGTACGCGCACCGAAAGATCGTCCCTCTGGTCCATGTAGACCAGGTTCCAGTCGGTATCATTTCGAATAAGTCCTCTACCCGCTTCCGAATTCTGATATAGAGCAGGAATGGTGCTTTCGGGTTGATAGCGGCTCCCAAATTCGTATTCGTAAAAATGGTTTGAGTAGTCCTCGTACCGGATATTGACGGTTTGCACCGAGTTCGCTTTGTAGTCGGCATTCTTCCAGTTAATCAGGGCAAATGCCTTGTACCAGTTGTAGTATTCTTTGCCGTACGTACCATCCGAATGGCGCACCTGATTGGTTACCGAGATCTGGTCCTTTTCACGATAGTCAGAGATTAGCTCATAGCGCTTAAACTGGGCCGCCTCAACATCAATGAAGTAGTTCAAATTGGGACTGAATCGAAACATTTCCAGGCCAAAGACATGACCTGTCTTTTCGTAATAGTCGGCGGTAAAGCGATAGGAAAGCGGCATCCAGTCCGATGTAAGAGCCTCGGGCACGGAGAATTGATAGGTATTCTGCCAGAAAAAGCCCTGCACCTGGCTATGGCCGAACTGCGAAATAATACCGGTTCCCCAATCCGATGCATACAGAAAAGGGAGAGGGAGTAACGGAACGCCGCCCACGTAGTACAGCACCCCTGCCGCAGCCAATGAGTCATCTTCGTAGAGCCAGACTTTACGAGCATAAAAGTTATAATGCGGCGGCTCAGCGGCGCAGCCGGTGAAGTACACATGGCTTACGCTTAGTTTACCTTCGCTCAACTGACGAACGTTCTTACCCAGAAAATGCACCGGATCCTTGTAGCCCGATGCATTGTACATAATTCCCGCGCCTAGCTTCTGATCGTAAATGATTCTTTCGGCATGAATCACCGAATCTTTGCTTTTATAGATTACGTTTCCTTCGGCATATACTTCTTTGCGCTTGGAATCCACAATGACCAGATCGGCCAGAAAATAACCATCAGAAAGACGGACACGGATTCTACCGCGTAACTTTAAAAGTCCTCTTGAGTCCTCTTCGCCGCGGATATACTCCCCTTCGGCTGCATTTTCGATCATGATTCGAGAAGTTGCTTCCTCTTCGCCGAGGTGCGGCGGATCCTTCAACCCCAGATGTACTTTGATTCGATCCTTCTTTTGACTGAGGCTTCCCTGGGTGGAAAGCCCCGCCTCTTGCAACATGGCATCGATTTCGGATTCCTTCAGTCCTTCTATGCCCGTTTCCAGCAGCTGTTTTTCCAGTTTTGATCTTTCCTTTCTTTGTTCCTTTCCGTTGATTAAATCCTGGAGCCGGCGTAATCGTTCGGCCTGTTCGTTATCCAGGCCAGGATTGGAAGGTTCGCCGGATGGATTCACCTCGGTGGTTGGTTGGGCCTGCAAAGAAACGGGAAAAAAGGATAGGCCGGTCAAGAGGGCCATTATAAGCAGAAACGGGGCCTTAACCGTCAGGCCGGTCTTAGCTGCATTGAAGGCCCGGCGCTTACATAGAGAAATTCGCGGGATCACAGGCTGTAATAGCCCAACATATGTATTGCGTTGGTTCCGGGGCCTCACACCTGTCTCCGAAAGGTCTTGATTTCTCGCACTGGCCTTTCCGTAAAGTAGAACTGCCTTATGCTTGTACTCGATTTCTACGTAGATGAACCGGCCTGCTTCGGAGTGCCGCCCTATCTTTCTCCCTATTGTCGCTACGCTGCAGGAGCCCTCGTGGCTGGAGGTATCCCGCAAGAACAGATCCATTATCTGACGGTGGATCAGTGGCGCAACCAGGGAAAAGAGCTCGGCAATGATCATGAATTGATCTTGCTGGTGGCTGGAACCACTGTTCCTGGCAAGTACCTGGGCGGAAGGATTGGCAGTGTTGCCGAAGTCCTGGAATTTCTAGAAATACAGAAAAAAGCCGATCCCCATTGCACCATTGTCCTGGGCGGTCCAATCCGCTATGCGGATCGCAAGATTCAGGACCGCATTCGAGAATTGGGCGGATATTTGATTCGAGGCGATCTGGAAGTATATGCAGAGCGCCTGGCCGCCTTTCCTGGTTCCATCGAACAGGCGGCCCAGGAGATATTTGAGCAATCCAGGCATCCGGTATTTGCGGCAAAGCGAAACTATGAGCAAGTGGACCGTTATGCCCCGCGCGGGGCTTTTCTTACGGATCTGCATCCCAATAGCCCCTACATTATTCTGGAGCTGGAAACTTACCGCGGATGCACAAGAGATGTATTCTGTAGCTTCTGCACCGAGGCATTCTATGGCCGACCGGAATTCAGACCCCTGGACGGTATTCTCGAGGAGGTATCGGAGCTGTATTCGCTTTCCAATCGATACTTCCGATTGGGACGACAGGCCGATCTAATGACCTACCTGCCAGATATGGAGGATTTTCAGAACTCCTTTCCGCGACCCATACCAGAAAGCCTGGAAAATCTCTACGCGGGCATTCGGGCTAGTGCCCCGGATTTGCGGCTTCTTCACCTGGACAATATTAATCCGGGTTTGATTCATACATTTCCCGAGGAGTCCAGAAAGATCATCGAAATCATTTGTAAGTATAACACTCCGGGGGACACGGCCGCCATGGGCATGGAAACCGCCGATCCCATTGTGGTAAAAGCCAACGATTTGAAAGCCACGGCGGAAGAAGTCAAACATGCCATCGAAATCGTAAATGAGTTTGGAGCGCGAAGATCCAACGGTCTACCGCACTTGCTACCCGGCATTAATCTGTTGCACGGACTGGCCGCGGAAAGCGAGAAAACTTTCGAGCTAAACTACAAATTCCTGAAAGACATTCTGGACTCCGGACTTTTACTACGACGCATCAATATTCGTCAGACGGTAACCTATCGCAACACAAGATTGGATCGTTTGCAACGCGGCGGAGCAAAGCGACCAAACAAGCAGGAAAGAATCCATCAGCGATTTCTTTATTACCGCGATAAGATCCGTAAAGAGATTGATCATGCATTCCTGTTGAAGAACTTTCCCACGGGCACATTACTTCCCGAAGTCATCCTGGAATCAAAGAACGAAGGTTACTACCTGGGCCGTCCGCTGGGATCCTATCCAGTCACTGTAAAAGTACCCCTGGATGATCGCCAGGCGGCTGTTGCCTATGCGAAAGGCACTCCCATTACCAGCTTCGTTACCGGCGCCGAGGAGCGAAGCATTCGCGGTCTCAGTTACCCGCTATCTGTGCCGGAAATGGGCTCCCATGCATTCTCCACTATTCCGGGCATTGGAAAGAAGACTGCATCCAGGTTGTTTTCCGAAATGGGCCGAAGAAAGGCCGATCCCACCGATTCCATTTACCAATGGCTCAAAGAGAGCGGCGCCATGCTTGAACGAAAGGATCTGGGCTCCGCCGTATCCGCGCCTTCGGAAGCAGAGAAGTCCGAGCCGCTGGAAAAGGAAAGGCACGATCCTTCTGACATGGCCGGCGTGGGAAAAGCTTAGTACGGAGATGCTTAAAGTCCGGACTATCGGTGGCCGACGATTTCGCGAATGGTTTCTATAAGCTGATCGAGGAGCTCCGGTGTTTGCCCTTTTCGCTCCCGAAGGTTCTCTTCTGTTCTGAGGCAATCCATCAGGATTCGCGGTAGCTCGGGACTAAAGCGACCTTCTTTTTCCAGAAGCCAGTCCAAAATTTCCTGGTATAATCCGCGCCGAAGTAAGATTCTTACAGTAAAAAATGGTCCCAGTGCGCTAAACGAGGCATCCCAGGAAATACTGCCTTCGCGTTGCTGCCCCTGCTGGAATCGCTTCCAGTGATCCGAATCTTCGGCACGAGTATTGGGCGGAGGCTCGGGATAGGATTCGCTGAGGCCAGCCGGCGGAACGCTTATGGCTTCCGACGTTGACGGGACGCTCCCCCCGGTAGCAGGCGGCGCGGATCCCGAACTGGCGCTGGCGGCCGCCTCCAACTTCTTCCAGAGTCTCCGTTCCAGTACTTCGTGGAATTGCTGGGTGCCAAATAAATCCGAATCCTGGATTTTCGATTCGGTCTGTCGGATTCCAAAGTAGAAACGCACCATTCGCCCTTCGGTGCTGCCCTCTAGACTGGAAACTCGGTCCATAAAGACTTCTGTAAACTGCTCCAGCGCCTGATCTTTATTTGCTTTTAAGTTAAATGCGCCGTTCACTGCGCGACGAAGTCGCTCTTCCAGAATAACCAGTATCTCTTCGGTGGCTGCAATGTAGCCCTCGGTTTTACGACTTACGGGGGTATCCACCGCTTCCAGGCGGATACGAATCAGTCGAAAGCAGAGCACTTCGAAATCGAGCAGCATTCGAGCCCGCGGTGCGCTACATCCAAACCTGCGTGCAAGCTCGTTTTCGTCGGGAACTCCATCGAAAATACCATCCCCAGGATTGCGCGTCCATTCCACATTGATGCTACCTACTTCTCTGACGGCCCGGCTCTTGTCCCGCAATTCGGCAAATTCGGTCAATGTAATACCATCCAGAACGGGTAGCGTCACATCGACAATGCAGTCCAGAAAATCGTTCACGAATTCTCCTACGGTTTCTTTATTTCAAGGGCAATGGGACAGTGATCGCTGCCCATAATGTCCATGCGATTGTATGCATTTTTAACCATTGGCATGGTTTCTTCTGAAACAAAGAAATAATCGATTCTCCAGCCAACATTTCTTTCTCGGGCGCGAGTGATCTGATCCCAGTAAGTGTACTGCCCCGGTTCCTTGTTGAAATGTCGAAAAACATCCACATATCCCATGGAGACGATCTTATCCAAAAATTCCCGCTCTTCTGGCAAGAAACCCGATGTCGTTTGATTCTCTTTGGGGCGGGCCAGGTCAATTTCCTGGTGGGCCGTATTGTAATCTCCGCAGATAATGATGGGCCTGCCGGCTTTTCGAGTTTGCTCCCACAGATTCAGGCAGTGGTCATAGAATTCCATCTTGTATTGCACTCGCTCGGGTCCCCGACCGCCGTTGGGAAAATATACGTTCCAGAGCACAAATTCGTCCAGTTCCGTAACGATTACTCTTCCCTCTTCATTGAAATTCCGCTTTGGATCATCCTTTTCGAATCCAGATTGCGCAGTTCGAACCGGTAATGCGCTGAACGTTGCCACGCCGCTGTACCCTTTCTTCTCTGCGATATGCCAGTGGGATTCATAGGGCTTGAGGTCCAGCACCGGCCTGCATTTTGCATCCGCTTCCAGCTGTTCGATGGTTGCTCGCGTTTCCTGGAGGCAGAAGATGTCGGGGCTTTCCTGTTGCACCCATTCGAAGAATCCTTTCTTTATATTTGCACGGATTCCGTTGACGTTCCAGCTGTAGATGCGGATCGCATCGCGGTTTGGAATGCGAATTTCCAGGCCGGCGGTCTTTGCCTGGGATTCACCGCTGGTCGGTTTCGCGGCAGTCTTTCTCTGACGGTCGGCCGCCCCAACGTTGCCCGCAACTTTCTTTGCGCCGGTCTTCTTTGCCGCGCTCTTTTTCGTAGCTATCGGACTTTTCTTGCTGGCCGAACCGGAACGGGGCTTCGTCGCCGCGGGCTTCGTGGTCTTTTTCGATTCCCTGGCCGACGTTGATTTCGACACTGATTTCTTAGAAGATTGTTTCTTTTTGGCGTTCGAAGGGGACGCGCTTGATGTTTTGGATTTTGCCATTTGATCAATACGGAAATGGCTCCATTGGAAAAGAAATAAAAAAACCCCGCAATTTCTTGCGGGGTCGGCCAAATGTGGCAGTTGATGCCTTATCGGAGCAACTGCAGAACAGACTGAGGTCGAAGGTTTGCCTGTGCCAGCATGGCAGTTCCACTTTGAACCAGAATTTGGTTCTTAGTGAACGCAACCGACTCCTCGGCCATATCCACATCGCGAATTCGGGATTCGGATGCCTGCGTATTTTCGTAGGCAACCATGAGACCCTTGGCCGCATGCTCCAGTCTATTGTAGTAGGCGCCCATGTCCGCGCGCTGTTTGTTAATTCTGTTTAGCGCGTCGTCAAGCACACCAATCGCATCATTCGCGAACTCCGCCGTCGAAAGTGTAAGAAGAGTGCCGTCCGCCCTTCTGAGGTTCAGAGCCTGAGCAGTCATAGTCTGCACATAAACTCGTTCTCTCTGATGTTGGTTCGGTCCAATGTGAAACCACATTGATGAAACACGTGAACCGCGTGCAAAGTCGCCCTGCAGCAAGTTCATTTTGTTGAACTCTGCTTGCGAAGCGATACGATCCACCTCGTCAATCAGCTGCGATACTTCTACCTGGATCATTTGACGGTCCATGGAAGTGTAAATACCGTTAGAAGATTGAATTGCCAGCTGACGAATTCTCTGAATAATATCAGATACTTCGGCCAGATAGCCTTCGGTGGTTTGGATAAGAGACATACCATCTTCAGTATTGCGCTCGGCCTGGCGAAGTCCTCGAATCTGGGATCGCATCTTTTCAGATACGGCCAGTCCGGAAGCGTCATCGCCGGCTCGGTTGATCCGCATACCGGAAGACAGTTTCTCCATATTGCGGTCAACATCCCAGTGCTGAAATTTCAGCGTGCGATGGGAATTGATCGCAGATAGGTTATGGTTGATAATCATAAAGTTTCCTCCGTGAAACTTGATCGAGCTCAACGGGAGGTCATCCTTTCCCTCCGTTACGACGGGCTCAGTTTATGATTCGTCGAAAAAGGGAATGGAAATTAGGTTCCAGGTAAATTTTTTGAACGCGGAATTTCGGAAAGGCGTCCGAATCCCTTGAACTTTTTTGCATTGGCTGCGATTTTTTTGAACCGCAAATCTAAAGTTGTAATTCTTTATTATTTTGACCTTCAGGACCGTGCGGAAAGATCCTGATTTTTTTTCGGCCTAGCCGTTAAGTTCTTCTCTGAAGCTATTCAGGCATTCATGGTCATGACCGCCTGAAAATCGTATAAATCAGCTAAATCCGAGATGTTCCACACCGAGCTGGAGAAATGAGACAGGGAACCGGCCAAAAAAGAATACTGGACGAATGCTGCAGTGTACTGCGACGGAATGCTTAGTGCACCCGGTAACGTCTTACTGGGTCCAGAATCTGGGTAATCTGTACGGCAAAGAATTCGTCTACCACCACGAGACGGCCCCGACCAAACAGCCGATCGTTCACCAGGATATCCACTTCATCGCCCACATTCTTATCCAGCTCCACAATGGAGCCTTCGCCGAGCATCAGCACATCTTTGATGTACATTTGCGTTCTACCCAGCTCGACGGAGAAACGAAGGTTTACATCCAGGAGCAATTCGGCATTGTCCCGATTTTCCGGAGGGGCCGACGGAATAACGCCGCTGGCTCCGCTACGATCGGAGGAGCCCGAAGAGCCGCCGGACGGTCCGCCCACGGCGCCGGCTATGGCATTTAGAGATTCCTGGTCCAGGCCCATGTCGCCCAGATCCATACCGGAGTCCATGTCATCGGCTCCAGCTCCGCCACCACCGCCGCCTGGATCGTCGGTTAATAATGAGTCCAGATCGAGATCATCTGCAGCGGCATCCTGATCCCCCCCTCCAGGGGTATCACCGCCCAGAAGCTGATCAATCTCTTCCTGGGAAAGGCTACTTTCCTCGGCCATATACTTCCTTTATCGGCAATTCTTCCGATACAGATAGAAAAGCGCAGAGGACCAGGACAAGCCATTGAAATTATTCCGAAAAGCGTTTCACTTCTTCAAGAAGACCGTCCCCGCCTGGATTCGCCAGTCTCGTAGTCTGAGCGTAGCGGTGGATCATCCATTTGGCAAACGCTCCTGCCTGGTTGCCATGCGGCATCTGCGCCCGCCCGGTCCGCTGGCTCGCATCCTGCGGATTCGCAAAAAGCTGCTTCTGCGTCCCCACGGAGCGCGCTTAACCATATCCCTGGCCGGTCCGCCCCTGGTTCAGTCCTGGATTCTGCGGCTGGCCGGGAGAAAGATTGAGGACTACTTCTACTATCTGCAACGTCGTTTCCGACTCCGAGGATTGAACGGAGGGAGAAAAAATCCAATCTGCGATACACCTCTGTTTCCAGGACAATTTCCGGTCTGGCTGTCCGCCAACACAGCTTACTGGAATGCATTTCTGATGCTTCCGCAGCAAATTCTTTCGGTGGACAGCCAAGTTTATCGGGACAGCTACCCGGGCCCCGATTTGCCCCCCTTTCACCTGGGACCGGCGCATCGGGTGCTGGGGCGCACGCGCAGCGGACATACAGTCCATGAAATCTGGCAGGAGGCGCTATTACATGCAGGGGACCGGCGGTATCATGGCTTATTGGTGCGCCCCTGCGCCCAATTCCTGGATTATCTGGAATACACCGGCCGTAATTTTGAAGCGGCCTTTCGGCAGTCAGGGTTTCCTGATGGTCGAGGATTGCCGGCCCGAAAGAGCGTCGGCCGCTTGATGCCGCTTTCGAGCCCAACGTTTCCTGCTCTACCATTCGACCGTAGAAATCTTCGATTGTTCTACGTGGATGCAAGCCTGCGCATCCATGTGTTCAAAGCCGAATTCATGGATCCGGTGAATCACCGACTGCATTTTCATTTCCACTGGCAGGCCGACCAACCAGGCCTGCTAGATCGAATGCTAAATCGCCCCCAATGCGCTTTACCCTTTGAATCTGGCTCGGAATGGGTGTATTCCAGTTCCATGGTTCTAGAAATGGAAAAGGAATGTACGATCGATGTTCTCGAATGCGATTACCGTCATCTGGACACGCAAATTGTATTGAAAGCCACAAGCAGTGTACTCCCAGTAGTGCATGGCAGGAATTGAAGACGGTATCGGCGCATTTTTTAAGGGGGCAATCCGCATTGGTCAGACGGCGCTGGCCATTACGCAAGGCGGCTGGGAATTTCTGACCAGCGACGAAGCCCCTGCGCCCGAAGTTCTCCGAAAGACATTTGAACGTCTTGGAACAACCTACATTAAGCTGGGCCAATTCATTGCCAGCGCGCCGTCGGTATTTCCGGCGGAGTATGTAACCGAATTTCAGAAATGTCTGGATAAGACCGATCCGCTTCCATTCGCAGAAATTGAAAGAGTACTTCACAAAGAGTTCGGCAAGGACCCGTATCAGATATTTCATTCCATCGATCCGCATCCGTTGGCCAGCGCTTCCATCGCTCAAGTTCATTGCGCTCGATTGAAAGACGGTCGGGATGTAGTAATCAAAGTACAGAAGCCGGGCGTGGATGATATCATTCTCACAGATTTGAACTTTCTGTTTCTATGGGCGCAGGTTCTGGAATGGCTTGCTCCGGACTTTTCGCGCACATCGCTGAAGAATATCGTATCGGACATGCAAAAAATCATGATGGAAGAATGCGATTTCATCCATGAAGCGCGAAATATCCGCGAATTCGAAGAGTTTCTGAATCGCACCGGCAATGATCGCGTAATTGTGCCCACGGTACACGAAAAGTATTCCACAGCAAAAGTGCTGACCATGGACCGTCTATACGGCGTTCCGCTAACGGATCTGGAAAGTATTCGAAAGTATGCCCGCGATCCAGAGGAAACTCTGATTGTTGCGCTGAACACCTGGTTTATGAGTTTAATGGCATGCGATTTCTTTCATGCGGATGTACATGCAGGCAATTTGATGGTTCTGGAAGATGGCAGGATTGCATTTATCGACTTTGGCATCGTTGGCCGCATCTCCAAGAAGACCTGGGGCGGTATTCAGGGACTGATGGAGTCCATGGAATCCCGGAACTTTAACTCTATGGCCGAATCCTTAATCGACATTGGGGCTACCGAAGGTCCGGTGGATCGCGCCAGTTTTGCCGCCGATCTGGAGAAGGTCTTCAAGGGAATGGAGAGTCTGGAGCGCATGGCACAGACGCAGGAAGTGGAAGAACAAGAAATGAACCGCTTGCTCATCGACATTGCCGAGGCAGGACAGAAGAATGGCATTCGATTTCCCCGGGAGTTCGCTCTATTAATCAAGCAATTCCTGTATTTTGATCGATACATCCGAATTCTAGCGCCCGAATTGCGAATGTTTGAGGATGCGCGGATTGTTCGTTCGGGACAGGGAGAAATTCCCGGCCTGCCCGAAAATGGGCGAAAGCCAAAGAAAGGAAAGAAACGCTAGTACATAGCGGCCGCGGGGGGGAATCGATTTAGCCTTATTTAGCCTTCGGCCAGGAATGCCGAAAGCCTCCGGAGCGCGCGCCCTCGGTGACTCAAAGAGGCCTTCTCGGCCGGACTCATCGTTCCAAAGCATTTTCCTGTGCTTTCCTCAATAAAAATCGGATCATACCCAAAGCCGCCCTGGCCTTGTGGCGCGCTTGCAATGAATCCTTCCACTCTGCCTTCGAAAAAGAAGAATTGTCCGGGGCCCATGCAGAGGCATAAAACGCATACGAACTGGGCCTTGCGCTGCTCCACTTCTGGATAAGGCTGTAGCTTTCTTAGGAGCAATTCATTGCGATCGGCATCGCTCAACCCTTCGCCGCCAAATCGAGCGCTCAGTACTCCGGGCGCGCCCTTAAGTGCATCCACGCACAGCCCCGAATCGTCCGAAAGCGACGGAATCGTGGAGGCACGATAAAATCCCACCGCCTTAATCTGTGCATTTTCGCGAAATGTGGAACCGGTTTCTTCGATGCTGATTGGCTGACCATCTGGATCGCAAAGTGAGGCAGGGTTCAGCCCCAGATCCTGGGGTGAGGCCAGTTGAATCGCAAAATCGGCGAGTATGGATTGTAATTCTCTAAGTTTGCCAGCATTTCCGCTGGCCAGGAGCAATCGGTTTCCCGGAAAGGCCATCAAGCCTCCCGCGCAGCATCGCCAAAACTTTTCACTGCGGAGGCAAGATCATCGAAAAATTGAAAGACCCGATCTAGAAGCGTAATGCGAAACACCCGGAGCACATCCCCTTCGGTAAGAACGATGCGTATGTCCCCTTCCCTCCGGCGGATTTTGCGCTTGGAAGCAATCAGAACTCCCAGGGCGCTGGAACATATGTAGCGCAAATCTTTGAAATCCAGGACTATGAACCTTGCCCCATCGTTAAAGGTTCTTTCAATTCCCTCTTCAAAGATGGGCGTGTCGCCATGTTGAATGCTGCCCGAAATTGTAAGAACAAAGATGCTGCCTTCCTGCGATTTCTTGATATCCATATTAATCGGCCATAAACAGGCTCACAACGTACACCGGCTGCGAGCAATGTAACTTCAATATCCGGGAGGCTTCGTTGGCAGTAGAGCCAGTGGTGAATACGTCTTCCAGAATCACATAATAGACTGCTTTTCGGAATCTTCCTGTCAACTTTATCGAGTCTTTTACCTGGAAAAATCTGTCCTCCCTTCCTGCATCACTCTGCTTACGGCGGACAGACTTTTCCAGCATTTCCCGGCAGTCTCCCACAGCTCTTCCGAGATCGAGCATTGGCTGGTAGTTGCGGATGTTTTTTGCCGATGGCCCGCTACCAATGCTAATAAGCGCGGCCTGGGCGGGCATTATGTCCTCCTCCCGAAACAGTCGATGCAGCCTTGTGCGCAGAAAGGGAGCCAGGTAACGGGCCACCGAGCGCTGGTTTTCAAATTTCCATTGTCGCAAAAGCCTTTTCCATTCTCTGGAAAGTCCGAAAGTAGAAATATGCCGGTCAAAGAAGACATTTCTGTCGGAACAGAATGTGCACTCTGTGGAACAGAGTCGAAAGCAACGACTGCAGCGATTCCGAGGGTTCAAAAACCGCGCACTGGAACAACGGAAGCAAACCGGCCGGCTTTCGGTTTCGGCGCCGCAATGAGCACATACCGAGGGATGATAGAAAGAGAGAATCATTGTCTTCAAAGGTGCAGCGGGGCCCGAACGTTCCGTAGAGCGAATCGGCTGGCGGGTTACCTGGTCGAACCTGGCCGATCCACCCCGACGCAATCCCAGCGTCGCGCTCGGCCAGCTGGCTGGATCCGGGTGTTCTGTGGGCCACTGATTCTGGCGGGCCTCTTCGCCTGTTTTGCGCCTGCCCATTTGAATGCCGAACCCGTTGATCCGGGCAGCAAGAGCAAGCAAGAGGTACCGGCGCAATCATTGCCGGGCTCAAAGTGGAAATCCCTGGAAAGCTTTGAATCGGATCATTCCTGGTCGCTGCAACGCCCTAAATGGTCCGATCATTCCAGCAGCCTGGAATCCAGCGGGCTGTCCAATGGTCCCTATTCCGGCAGCGGACTCTATGTGAGCCTCGCTTTTCGCGGACGCAGGTCGACCCCGGCCATTCTGGAGCCCAAATCCCCGGTGGTGCTCGGCGATTATGCGCAACGCCTTTCACTGTGGGTCTATGGCTGGGATCAGCCGGTGGAGTTACGACTCATCTTGAAAGATCGGCAGGGACTGATACACCGAGTGAAAGGAGCAAGTCTACAATTCTCGGGATGGAAGCGTCTGGATCTGGAATTGCCGTGGCAGCTCAACCGACGGCCGGAAAGCCCCATGCAGGATTGGTATCTGGAGCTTGTTGGACTGGAACTGCGTCCGGTGTACGATGAACAATTGAATGTGCGTTTAAGCGTGGATGAATTGGAACTTCTGTCGGCGCCGGCGATGCAACTACCGGATTCATTGCGGGAAGAAGGCCGGCCAAACGATTCGAACGGTAAGCCCGACGATACTTCCGCAAGACCCTGACTCTTCCGCGAGGCTAGAAGGATTGAAGAATCTCTTCTCTTTTGCTTTTGTATTCCTCTTCCGTAATCAGACCGGCCTTTTTAGCCTCGCCCAGTTGCCGTAGCTTTTCTTTTAGCGTTGCTTCGGATTCGGCCGGGCCCTGACCTCTGGGCTCTTCTGTAGTCTCGGTGAAGTAACTGTCGTCTTCTTCATACGTCGGCGCTTTGCCATCCATCAAGCTTTGCATGGATTCGCTACCGATAACCGCCCAGGTTTCATGATCGTATTCGCCCACCTTCTTGAATTCAAAGGCAGAGCTACCAATCAAGGAAAGATCGGGATAGGCTTTGCGAAAGCTTATGGGCAGTACCTCGGTCCAATTATCGTCGGTCAAAAAATCGTCATAGGGAACCGGGTCTTTGATATCCCCAAATAGAAGATTCAGACCGTTGGAATCGTTCCAGATTACTACGCTGGTGCGCTCCATTCGGCTGAGCACCGATTCGTCCGGATCAAAGCGCGAAATCAATAGAATTCGTTTTTCTGGCCCGGCGGCTTTCATGGTTCGAACCAGTTGGCCTGCAAAGCGCTCTACTTCGGCGGGGTAGAAAACCGGACGCACCGAATCGCCCCACAGGGACTCTTTCTTAAACTTTAGACCGCCCAGGATTTGCACCAGGTCGCCGGTGTTTAGCTCCGGAAAAGCCTGCTGCGTACCAAGATAGGTGCGCATTACATCATCATCGGGATAGTCTGAGGCATCGATGGTATAGATGGCAAAGAAGTTGTCCAGGAATTGGTTCTCCCTGGAATAGAACCCGCTCATACAGGAACCGGTGCAAAAAACAAAAGCCAGCGCCAGAGCACCAAAAATCCTGAAATTGCGAAAAATCATGAAACTGCTCCTGTATCTATCTTCGATCCGATGGGGTATCGATCTTAAGGGGCCAGTATAAAATCGTTAAATGACTCCTGGAAATCGGGAGCTAATTTCGGAGACTTCGTAGTGGGGCAGTACGGGAAGCAATCCAGCCAGTTTGAAGACGGATAATAACGATTTGCCCAACCCGAAAATAGAGATTTTGGCGCCCCTTTCCCGTAGATCCTTTTCGCACTTTAGAAGGATGCCGATGCCGCTGCTGTCCACGAATCGCACTTCTCTGAAATCCAGAAAGATATCCGTGATCCCGGGTTGGTGCAAGGCGAGAAAATCTTCGTAGAATTCCCGGGCATTCTCCATCTTGAGATCCTCGGTTATCTTTACCACAGCCTCTGGCGACTGGACCAGCAAAAGCTCCACCATTAGATCAGCTCCTCCGACCTGACCCCCTTGATATAATGGGGGAAACCTTCTTTATCTGTGTACTCTACGACTGCCTCTTGTCCGCCTTCGGACACTTCCAAAACGCGGACCATTGTTCCCTGAATGACGAACACCCCTTCATGTAAAAAGGTGGGTCGGTTCAGAGTTTTCTCGTCGCCGGGCTTCAAAGACATGGGTCAAAAAATCTAAAACGGAAGGATGGCTGTAAAGCACTTATACGGTTTCTGAATGCTTTTCAGTGTAAAGATCCCGGCCTTCCCTTTGCATTACTTTGAACAGAGGGGTTTGTCGTGGGTCCAGACGAGTCCCGATGTCGTAAACGGCGTCCTCGAACTGGGCTCCTTCTACGTTGGCTCCGCTAAGCTTGGCCCAACGAAGATCTGATTCTCGTAAATCTGCGTTTCGGAGATTACAATTGTTCAAAAATGCACCGCGCAATCGGGCCCCCCGCAGGTTTGCTCCTTCGAAGCTGGCATTTTGCAGGAATGCATTTTGCAAATTTGCGCCCGACAGATCCACCCCAGAAAGGTCTTCTCCTTCCAGGATGACCTGCGTAAGTTTCTCGCCCCGCAGATGGCCCTGCTCCTTGAGCTTTTGCAGTGCATAACTTCGGGTGATTCGATCCTCGGGTTTGATCCCCGTTCCGTTCCGGTAATCGGCCACAGCCTTCTGCATTGCCTCCACGGCGGACTCGGGGTAATTCTTACGCCGCTCGGGGAATTCGAAGAGCGCTTCGATGTCTTCTGAAGTGATGTTTGCAGCCTGCTCCAGAGTCTTCCCTTTGGCCCATTCGGTGGCCATCGCAAGCGCCGCCAGACCAAATCCGCAACCTGTGGTTGTGTAGGATGCATCCAGAATTGTATGCTTTTCATCGGATTCGTCAATTTTCAGGTACAGACGATACCCGTCGCCACATCCAACGTTTCGGTACGAAGAAACCACGGTGGCATCGTCCATCTCGCGATAGTTCAATCGCTGATCGTTAATCTCTTTGTACTTCTCGAAATCCATCACTTCAGGATAAGAGGTCTCAGGGATCCCGACGAGCGCTTCCTATGCCTGGATAGGAAAAACTATACAGTCCGTGCACCGTTCCCTGGGCCTGAGCGCTGAGGGATCGCATCTCGAAACGAGTGCGCCCGGCATAGGTATGCTCATGCAGCTGCTCGACGCTCTTGACTCCCATGTCTTGAAAGCTCTGACGCAATCCCTGCACCAGATAAGGAAGGAACTGAAACATGGAGCCTTTGTCCACTACGGATCCAGTTACCCCCTGGGCCACTTTGATTTCCTGATCTTCCGAGAAGTAACGCTTGGCGCCCCCGGCTTCCATGGCTTCCATACTGGCCATTCCACGGTATCGCTTGAGGCGGACTCCGTTTTCGTAGTAATAATCCCCTGGAGCCTCGTGGGTGCCGGCAAACATGGATCCCATCATAGTTGTAGAGGCACCGATAGCAAGAGCGCTGGCAATATCGCCGATGTTTGAAATTCCGCCGTCGGCAATGACCGGGATCTTATTCTTTGCTGCCATGAGGGCCGTGTAATAGACTGCAGTTGCCTGCGCGCGGCCACAGGCCATGGTATCCTGCGTAATGCAGATCGATCCCGGACCCATACCAACGCGCAGGGCATCGGCTCCAGCGCGGATCAGGTTCTTACATTGCTCCATGGTAACGACATTTCCGGCAATGACATCTACGCCGGGCAAATGCTTCTTAATGTACTGGATGAGCTCAATTTGATAGTGGGAATTTCCCTGGGCGGAATCGATGATGATTACGTCCGCGCCGGCTGCTTCCAACGCTTCCAGACGATCCCGACTTTCCAGTTTTGTAGAAATGGCGGCCCCTACCATCAATCGCTTGGCGCGATCCTTGGAAGCTACCGGATATTCCCGATGTTTCTTAATATCCGACCGACAGATTAGCGCGACCAGTTGGCCTCGATCGTTTACGATGGGCAGTTTTCCTTTCTTGGACTTTTTCAGGATTTCGTTGGCCTCGGCCAGGGAAAATCCTTCCGGCGCAGTGATCAGATCGGTAGTCATCACCTGCGAAAGCGCAATGGATTCATCTTTTTCCAGATCTACGTCGCGATTGGTAACAATTCCTACCAGACGCCCCGTGCGGGTACCATCGTCGGTAATGGGTATGCCGGAGAATCCGAATTTCTCTTTTACTTTGTAGATGTCTGCAATCTTGTGTTGCGGACTCAATACCAGAGGATCAGTAATAAAACCGTTCTTGAACCGTTTCACTTTCTCTACCAGCTCAACCTGACGTTCAACAGTATTGTTGTAATGGATGATTCCGATGCCGCCCAGAAGAGCCATGGCGATGGCCATGCTGTCCTCGGTTACGGTATCCATGGGACTGGAAATCATGGGACGCTGAATTCGAATATTTCTTGTAAGCCGGGTGCTAAGATCAACCTCACTTGGGTGAAAATCGATGAAGCCCGGCAGTACCAGGTAATCTTTGTAGGTAAGTCCGCCTTCCAGGGCAAAGAGCTCGGCGGCAGAAAGGCCGTCCTGAAAGGAGTCGTCCGTTTGTTCGCTGTAAGCTGCCCCGGTGGGCTGGGTCTGCAATCCGTCCATAGCAAACAGGAAGTCTGTCCACGGGCACATCGGCAAGGCAATTTCAAATGGCCCGGCGTTTTCGTAGTTCTTCCAGCTCCGATTCGGTGTATCCCAGCTCCTGGAGCACTTCGTTCGTGTGAGCCGAATGGCCGGGGGGCGGCTCCCGAAAGGAAATGGGCGTTTCGGAGAAATGAAAGGGACTTCCCTGGGCGGCCACGGGACCCAGATCGGGATCGTCCAGGGCGATAGCCGCCGAGCGCGCTTGCAGTTGTTCGCTGTGGAAGGCCTCCTCGGGACTCAGGACCGGGGTCAAACAGCAATC
>JAGRNC010000499.1 GCA_020440935.1 Leptospiraceae bacterium
CGGCGCCGGTGCCTGTGTTTAGCGCCATAGGTAGAAATCCAATACCTGCCACTAGCGCCGTCATAAGCACCGGGCGCAATCGAGTTAGCGCTCCCCGCTCCACAGCCTCCAGCACAGAATGGCCTTCTTCGCGCAACTGATTGAAAAAGCTAACCAGCACAGTGCCATTCAAAACAGCAATACCTGCCAGAGCGATACAACCAATCTCTGCCGAAATACTAAAAGAGATTCCGCGAACATACAGCGCAAAGATGCTGCCAGTGAGTCCGAACGGTATACATAGAAGTACCAGAAATGTCTGTTTTGCGCTTCCAAATGTGCGAAACAAGATCAGAAAGATAAGCCCAAGAGTAATGGGCAGAATCGTGGCAAGCTTGATACGCGCGCGATCCAGGTTCTTGAACTGTCCGCCCCATTCCAGATGAAATCCAGGAGGAAGCTTCAGACCTGCATCGATCTTCTGTCGGGCTTCGTCCACGAAGCTCTGCAAGTCCCGATCTTTGAGGAACACCCCTGCCGATGCAAAACGTCGGCCATTGTTCCGACCGATGGTTATCACCTCGGTTGTGTTTTCCAGATGACCCAGCTTACCCAGGGCGATGGTACCTCCGCCTGGTAATTCGATGGGCGTGGATTCGATACCGGCCCGGGAATCACGGGCCGGCGAAGCGATGCGCAGAACTATGGGAAATCGAAGATCCTGTTCGTAGTAGTATCCCACGTTCTGCCCCACCATGGCCGTTTCCAGCGCTTGCTCCACATCGTTTACGTGCAGATCCACAGAATCCAATTTCTGCTTATCTGGACGAAATTCGATGACGGTTCCTGGCCGGGGTGTCATCAAATGATCTTCCTGCACCTCATCCACTCCGCGTATGCTTCCCATGATCTCTCGAGCTTTCGCGGTGAGCTCCGTTAATTTATCGAGGTCCGGTCCAAAGATGCGCAAGGCTACATCGGCACGGCTACCCTGCAGCATATCGTTAAATCGGCCTCCGATGGGCTCTTCCGGAGTGCACTCTTCGCTTTCGGCGACATTCTGGATTGCATCGCAGACCGCGCTTACCAGCTCTTCCTTTGTTCGCGGTTGCCCATTACTTTGCACCGGCCATTTGCTGTGGTCTTTTTCCAGGATCAGAAAGGTATCGGACAGATTGAGTCCATTGGGATCCACGTTACTTTCCGCCGATCCCATTTTGGTAAATACCTTTTTCACCTCGGGAAAAGCCCCGATGATTCGATCCACCTTCTTCTGAATTTCGATAGTATCTGAAAGGCTAATGTCTGTTGGTCGCGTAAGTGCAATCACCACATCGCCCTCGTCCAGTTCGGGAATAAAGTCCTGCCCCAGACTGCGAAAAGTCAATGCAGCGAGGATGCCCAATAGTACCGCCGCTCCCAGGGGCGCCCACCAGAAATGCAGTGCCCCTCGTAAGACCTTGCCATAGCTCCGGCGAAGCAATCCGTCCTCACTTACATGAGCTCGGGGTCGCAAAAATGTGGCGGCCATGCCTGGAACCACAAACAATGCGATGAGCAGACTACCGCATAAGGCGAGGACAACGGTAATCGCCATTGGACTGAACATTCGTCCTTCTACACCGCCCAGTCCCAGAATGGGAACATATACAATCAATATGGTCAGAACTCCGGCCACTGTGGGCGCTGCCACTTCGGAGGCCGCCCGGGCCACCAGAGATAATCGGTCGCTCAATGCAGCGGGTTCCTCCTCTTCGAATCTACGTACAATGTTTTCTACCATTACGACGGAACCGTCTACGATTAGACCAAAATCCACCGCGCCCAGACTCATTAGATTCGCAGATACTCCTAACAGGTCCATACCGATAGCGGCGCAAAGCATGGAAAGAGGAATGGCCATGGCAACAATTAGAGCAGCACGGACGTTTCTTAGCATGAGCACCAGCACAGCAATAACTAGCGAAGCGCCGATTAGCAGATTTTCGATCACAGTACGAATGGTCTTGGCAACCAGAAAGCTCTGCGAATACAGCGGAACAATCTGCACATCTTCGGGAAGGGATACGCTCTGAAGTTTTTCCAGCGCGCGATTTGCCACGGCGCTGCTATTTTCCCCCAATCGTACAATGACCGTGCCTACAACCGTCTCTTCGCCATCGTAGACCGCCGCGCCATTACGAGGCTCGCCACCTTCATGGATGCGTGCCAGTTCCCCCAGTCGCGTTACCGGTCCCAGAGCAAACAATCGCAAGGGGAAGGCGGCAATTTCTGACACCGACTGAATGCGTCCGCGACCCCTTAGAATATTGCGGTGCTTTTCCGTTTCCAGAAATCCCGCCCCCCGATTTTGTCCCAGGCTCTGTAGCGCAATACTCAGTCGGTTTAGATCGATGCCCAGCTCCGATAGTTGCCCGGGGATGGCATCGATGTACACCACCCGTTGCAGGCCGCCGATGGAGTCCACGGTTTCAACGCCGGACACAGTCTTAAGTTCCGGAGCAATTACGTAGTCCTGCACCGACCGAAGTCGAATCAGTCGCGTAGTATCAT
>JAGRNC010000500.1 GCA_020440935.1 Leptospiraceae bacterium
TCCGATCTTGAACTGAATTATCAGGTCGCAGAAATATACCGCGTGCAAAAGAACGAAAAACAAAGCGTGGTCTATTATACGCGTGTTCTTCATGTTGCGGCCCCGGGAGACTTTCGCAGTTCTTACTATCGAGGAAATGCGCTGTGGAAGTTGGCGCTACACTATGTTGCCGTAAAAGATCCGGAGCTCGCCGCCGCCTATGCACTGCAATTCTTGCAGGAACATCCAGAAAGCCTGGGAGCGCGCTATTTGCTGGGCGCCGGAGTGTATTTCGAGAATGGACAGTACAATCAGTCGCTTCCTCATCTGCTGCGGCTGGACCGCGTTTCCCCGGCGGCTCGCAAAGATGCGGGCATCGATAATGCGCGGATGCAATTCATGATCGGTCAAATGCTGATGATGCGGTTTGATCCGCGGGCCATTACCTATTTCTCCCGATGCAAAGACAAGAATTCACTGGCCGAACAATACTGGCTTCTTTTGACGGATCAATCGGTGCATTCATTTCGTCCGCTGCTCGAATTTATTCGCAATCATCCCGAGCATTTACCATCCCGCGTGGCCTTGCTCTATCTTTTGAAGCGAAACAATACTAAAGATTATGCCGAGGAGCTTATCAATGTATCGGAATTGGCCGCCGCGCAGAAGCAATGGGATACTGGATGGAAAGTGATCCAGATCGCAAGGGATTTGAAGAGTTCCAATCCTGATCTTCCCATCGCCTGGTTCGATATCCATCGACTGGCAGGCTTGCATCTTACGGAATTGGATCAGCCCCATCGAGCTCTCATTCAAATTGAAAAGGCCATAGAAGCCGGCGACAAAGACCAGGTATGGAAAGATGAATCGGATCGAGCATCCTTCATTGAACAGCTGGCTGCTCTCTATTCGAATCCTTCGATTCGCCGCATGGATGATGCACGTTCGATCTTACAAAGTCAGCTAAAAAAGATGCCCGATCGAGCAGATACTTATATATCGTTGGGATTTGTGGAGTGGAAGGATCATCGATTACCGCAGGCCCTGGAAGCGCTGCAGAAGGGACAATCGTTGCAGCCCGATCGAATCGAATATCGCCTGGTACTTTCGATGCTGCAATCAGAAATGGGCGATCTTAAGAATGCGGAGGCCGGCTACAAAGAAGTGCTTCAGAAAAGGCCGGATCTCGCTCCTGCACTTAATTCGCTGGGCTATTTGTATACGCAACAGGGCGTAGATCTGGAAAATGCTCGAGCTTTGATTGAAAGGGCGGTAACGCAGGACCCGGCCAATCCGGCCTATCGAGATAGTCTTGGTTGGGTCTATTTTCAATCGGGAGATTACTTGCAGGCGCGATTCCATCTTGAGATGGCCTCCACTTTAATGCAATCCAGAGGTGAGGAGTCGCCCGAGATATATGAACATCTGGGCGATGTTTATGAAAAGCTGGGCATGACACTGGCCGCTCTGGAAGCCTATAGAAATGCGTTGAAAGTGAACCATGGACCGGCAAAAAGGCCCGAACCCTGGAGTACGGAAATACAAAAGAAAATCGATAGAATCAAAGGAAATTCCAAATGAACGTCCCAAAAAAAATAAAATCAGCTATCCTATTGCTAATCATTTCTCTGGCGGCCAGTTGCTGTAGCACTACGCAAATTGAACAACCGGAAGAATTGCCCGAGGGATTGCGTGCGAAGAAAGAGCAGATTCTCAGCAATTACAATCCGTCCAATTGCTTTGTCGCAAGCTTCAACATAAGCATACAGAATGCCGAAGGCTCCCGGTCGGCAGTGGGAGAGGTTCGCAGCGATCCCGCCAATCGTCGGCTGCACCTGGAATTTCGTGTACCCTATATTGGAATCAAACTAAGCCAGCTCACCATTCTGGAAGAAACTGCTTATGTGAAGAATGTGCAAATGGATCGTATGGAAACCATCCCTGTGTCCATGCTACAGGTGCAGGGAATGGGCCAGAATTCTATTCAGCTTCCATTTTCGCTTTTTCAGGAGCTTCTGTACGCTGGTCTTCCAAAGAACGTTTCTAACGTAGCCAAATGGAGCGAGAATCAAGATGGTTCGGTGTCGGCTCGCATTAGCGAAGCTGATTCCACCATAGATTATCATTTTGAAAGCGGTCACCTGCAGCAAATTCAGTACAACAAACAGCAAACCGCCGAATCGATTCGCGTCGATCTTAAAGGACTGCGATCCAAAGAGCCTTCCATTCCGTCTCGACTTAGCGTGGAAGCCCGAAAGGCCGGAGGCGCGCCAGAAATGCTGATCCTGGACTTTACCGGAGTCAACGCCCGCGCCAATTGTTCGCTGCAGCAATTTCCCACTTCCTTCTAATTGAATCCGCTCGCTGCCTCAAGCGGGGCAGCGAATAGGAATTGCGCGGCGCTCAGGGGGGTATTGGGAGGTAGTCAGTTCCCCTGGAGGCTTTGTTTACGGACCGACTCACTTAGAGGCTTCCGCGGGCCCCGATTCCTGCTCGTTACCGGCCCTGCCGAGTATGGTTGCCATAGCCAGAAAAACCCAGAAGACCACCAT
>JAGRNC010000501.1 GCA_020440935.1 Leptospiraceae bacterium
TCGCTGCGACTGCTGGATCAAAATCCAGATATTAAGTTAGCCGTCATTGCGGTGGATCCCACGCGAAAGAAAACCGGCGGCGCGCTTCTGGGCGATCGAATTCGGATGAACAGCATCACTTCTTTTCCCGAACGATTGTATTTTCGTTCCATTGCCACGCGAGGCGATCAACCGGAGGCGCTCAAGGAAAGAATTAAATCTATACAATCGGTGCTGCAACAGGCAGGCTACGACTTGATTATCCTGGAAACTCCGGGCACCGGACAGGAGGATAGCTCCATTACCGAGCTTTCCGACCGATCGCTATACGTTATGACATCGGAGTACGGAGCGCCCAGTCAACTGGAAAAGATTGCGATGCTAGATTATGCGGATCTGGTAGCGCTCAACAAGGCCGAGAAAACGGGCTCCGAAGATGCATTGCGCTATATCCAAAAACAATTCGCGCGAAACAGAAACCTGTTCGATGCCAATGCCGATGAATTGCCCGTCTACCCCACCGTGGCCGGTAGATTCAACGATGCAGGGGTGCATCGATTGTACAATGCAATCGTAAAAAGCCTGGAGCCAACGGGACTGAGTTTGCAACCAATTCAGGAATCGCGGGCCAGCGAAGTATCGGTAAACATCATTCCCAGAGACCGGGCCAACTATCTTTCCGAAATTGCCCATACGGTACAGAGTTATCACGATCGCACCCAGAAGCGATCCGCCCTGGCCGGCCAGGTGCAGGCATTGAGCGAAGCGGCCGAAGCCCTGGATGTTCGCTCCGGCGACCTGGCCGACGGACTTTCTGCGCGCAAGAAACAGTTACTGGATGAGCTGGAACCTTCGTTGGTGCAGTTTCTAAATGGATTTCCAGAGTTAAAGAAACGATACAGCGAAGATACATTTACCTACACGGTTCGAAGCAAAGAGATAACGCAACGGATTCAGTACGTAAGCCAGAGCGGCCTGCAGATTCCCCGAGTAGCTCTACCTTCCAGTACTTCCTGGAAAGAACTCACCCGTTACTATTATCTGGAAAACCTACCCGGTAACTTTCCCTTTACGGCGGGGGTATTCCCGTTTCGAAAGCAGGATGAAGATCCCACTCGTATGTTTGCCGGCGAAGGCGGTCCCGAGCGAACCAATGCACGCTTTCATTATCTGTGTTCAAAAGATCAAAAAGAAGACATTCCTCCCGTGGCCCGTCTGAGCACCGCTTTTGACTCAGTAACTCTTTACGGCGAAGATCCCGATCGAAGGCCGGATATCTACGGTAAGATCGGAAACTCCGGGGTTAGTATTCCGACTCTGGACGATTGTAAGCGATTATATTCCGGCTTTGATCTGGCAAGTCCACTAACCAGCGTCAGTATGACCATCAATGGACCGGCGCCGGCCATTCTGGCCATGTTCTTTAATACGGCCATCGATCAAAATGTAGAGAAGTATCTGCACGAAACCGGCCGATACCAGGAGGCCGTAAGTCGCATTCGTGCTAACTGGGAAGCGCGCGGTCTGCCAGCGCCGGCCTACGAGTCCGATCTTCCCAACGGCCACAATGGTGCAGGCCTATTGCTAGGAGCCACTGGCGATGAACTGGTGGAGCGCGAAGTCTACGAAAAGATCAAAACCGAGACTCTGCAAAGTGTACGCGGTACAGTGCAGGCAGACATCCTAAAAGAAGATCAAGCTCAAAACACATGCATCTTTTCCACCGGATTCGCATTAAAGATGATGGGCGATGTGCAGGAGTATTTCTCTGCGAACGGAGTACGAAACTTTTATTCGGTTTCCATTTCTGGTTACCATATGGCTGAAGCGGGCGCCAATCCGGTAACACAGCTTGCGTTCACCCTGGCCAACGGATTCACCTATCTGGAATACTACCTGGCAAGGGGACTGGACATCAATCAGTTCGCATCCAATTTTAGCTTCTTCTTCTCGAATGGCCTGGATCCTGAGTACTCTGTGATCGGCCGCGTGGCGCGGCGTATCTGGGCCATTGCTCTGAAAGAGAAATACGGCGCTTCCGAAAGGGCCCAGAAACTAAAATATCATATCCAGACTTCGGGGCGATCGCTGCATGCACGGGAAATTCACTTCAACGACATTCGCACAACACTGCAGGCATTGTATGCGCTATTTGATAACACAAATAGCCTACATACCAATGCCTACGATGAGGCGATCACCACGCCCACAGAACAGTCTGTACGCCGGGCAGTCGCCATCCAGCTAATCATCCAGAAAGAGCTTGGACTCAATCAGAACCAGAATCCCTGGCAGGGCTCGTACATCATTGAGCAACTTACCGATATGGTAGAGGCCGCCGTTCTGGAAGAATTCCAGCGCATTTCCGAACGCGGAGGGGTCATTGGCGCCATGGAAACGATGTATCAACGCTCCAGAATCCAGGATGAATCCATGGACTATGAGCGCAAAAAGCATTCCGGCGACATTCCCGTCATTGGAGTCAATACGTTCACATCGGATCGGGATCCAGAACCGGTTACTGATCTTATACGATCCAGCGACGATG
>JAGRNC010000502.1 GCA_020440935.1 Leptospiraceae bacterium
TGGCTCGGTCGCCTTCGGAGGAATAGGCGAATCGCAGATCCGCTGGTTGTATTAATATCGGCGTTCGAACAACATTATAGCGTTCCTCCATGCGGTTGCCGAAATCTCGATTCGTAATCGCAGCATCTACCTCTCCTGAATCCAGGGCTTCAAACACTTGATCATAGCTACTCTTTGTGAGGATGGTGGCTTTTACTGCGAATTTTTTGAGCAAGATTCGCAATCCATCGGGGCCTTCCAGGTTCACGCTATCGTCCAGCGCCGCAATGGTCTTTCCTTGCAAATCAGGAATAGTCTGGATACTTTCGCCGACTGATGCATACACTCGAGACCAGCTTACATGAACCGTTTGCTTACCAAAAGCGAATCGCTTTTCTCGGTCCGGAGTAATGGCTACGTCCACCATTACATCGATTCGACCGTCGCCCAGTCGTTGCATGCATTCTTCCCAGGTGCCCGGAACCCAGACGATCTTCCAACCCTCGCGACGCGCAATGGATTCTGTTAGTTCGCCCCAGAATCCCTGCCCGTGCCCCTGTTCATCGTAGAAGACCTTGGGAGGATTGTTGTATACACCTACGCGAAGTCGGGGACGCGTATCTGGCTCGGCCTGAAGGCTGGATGTTAATAGGGTGAGAAGGAGTATACCGATGCTGCCGGCTACCAGGAGGACCGGACTGGGATCGCTGAAGAGTCGCCTGGCTCCGGTAAGTGCGGCCAGAATCCGAAGCTTTCTTACTCGCCCTCGCAGACGATCAGCCGACGGCCTGGTTGGTCCGTAATTTCGGTCCTTCCTTTCCCTTCGAAACATCATCAAGTGTAGCTTGCAACCTCGGGCGCTCACTGACAAAGGCTTTTGCTCTTTCGGTGACTATTTTACAGTCGCCAGGGTAATATAGAGCCCCGGAGGGCTTTCAGGTTGAATGGTAACGTCGGTAAAAAATTGCCGCGATCGGCCCGGCCGGAGACCACTTCGAATTCCGCCATACCGGACACGGAATTCGAGGGCCCCGCTTTTAACTCAAGCAGTTTGTTCGGCTAGTTCTTCAAAGTCACAGCTGCTACAGGCCACGTATTTTCCTTTTTCGCGGCTTGACTTCTCCAGAAGTAGCTTGCCGCATTTGGGGCAAAGCCGTCCTTCCACCGGTCGATCCCAGGAGCTGAATTCGCAGTCCGGATAGTTGGTGCAGCCGTAGAATGCTCGACCGCGCTTGGTAGCTCTCTGGATCACCTCACCGTTCTCGCAGGAGGGGCACGGACCCAGCGGAATCGCTCTGGCATTCTTGCATTCGGGAAATCCGGGACAGGCAAGAAAATAACCGTTTCGACCGATTTTCTTCACCATGTTTCGTCCGCACTTTTCACAGACCAGATCGGTAGGTTCGTCCAGAACGTTACGCATCTCTTCGATGTTTTCCTGGGCATCCTGAATGGTCTTACTGAAGGGAGCGTAAAATTCCTGCAGCATGGAAGTCCATTGCAGATCCGAATTGGCCACGCGGTCCAGATCGTCTTCCATTTTGGCCGTGAACTCGGTATTCACCATGTGTGGAAAATGATTCACCATGGTATCGTTCACGAGCAAACCCAGTTCCGTGGGTTTCAGGGCCTTTTGAACCCTGGTAACATAGTATCTCTTTAGCAGAGTTTGAATTGTGGGGGCATAGGTGGAAGGCCGACCAACGCCGCTTTCTTCCAGTGTCTTCACCATGGAAGCGTCATTGTACCGGGCAGGAGGCTGCGTAAAATGCTGCTCCGGACTGACTTTCATCAGTTTGAGCGAGTCCCCTTCTTCGAGGTCGGGCAATTTATCTTTATCTTTCTTCTTCTTTGCTTCTTCCGGAGAAAAAACGATGGAGAAACCGGCAAACTTAACAATCCGTCCATTTGCACGAAACCCGTATTTTCCGGCCTCAATATCCACCGAAGTATGGTCGGCGATTTCATCGGACATCTGGCTCGATACGAACTTCTGCCAGATCAGTTGGTATAAACGAAATTGGTCTCTTGATAAGATGCTCTGGATCGATTCCGGAGTGCGCGTGGGATCTGTGGGACGAATGGCCTCGTGCGCATCCTGGGCCGATTTGTTGGATTTATACTGCCGAATATCCGGCGAAAGATAATCCGCGCCGTGCTTATCCTTGATGTAGCTACGCACTTGATCTACAGCTGCAGGATTAATTCGCGTAGAGTCAGTCCGCATGTAAGTGATCAAACCGGTCACAACGCCATTGGCAAGCTCCAGACCTTCATAGAGTTGCTGGGCCACCATCATTGTTTTCTGGGAAGTAAACCCAAGCTTATTTGCCGCATCCTGTTGCATCCGCGACGTGGTATAGGGAGCTGTAGGCTGCCGCTTTCGCTCTTTTTTGCTGATGGATTTTATGCTGAACGGAAGAGCATGTAGTTCTTCCTCCATGCCCTGTACATCGGCTTCCGATTTAAGATCGATTTTCTCGCCATTGATTGTATTGAGGGCTGCCTGGAATGGCGTCTTATTCTTTTGCAG
>JAGRNC010000503.1 GCA_020440935.1 Leptospiraceae bacterium
ACTTACGCACTGCATGCGCTGGATTGGCCTGGCAAGGAGATCCATGGAAATTGCCAGAAAGTATGCCAGAGACAGGGAATTGTTTGGCGGTAAATTGTCCGACCATCAGGGTATTCAATGGATGTTTGCGGATTCGGCAACGGAAATCGAAGCTTCGCGCATGCTCACATTGAAAGCGGCCAGCGAATTGGTGCAAGGTAAAGATGCACGCCACAGTTTATCCATGGCCAAGCTCTATACCAGCGAGATGCTAACCCGAGTCATTGATAGGGCCATCCAAATATGCGGTAGCCATGGTTACAGCCGAGACCTGCCACTGGAATGGTTTTACCGCGATGCGCGAGCCGCCAGGTTGGCCGATGGTCCCTCCGAAGTTCATAGAATGGTACTGGGCCGAGGGCTCATAAGCGGAAAGGAGGATTTCTAATTGGATAGTAACAATCCCGCAGGACCTTACACAAGCCCTACCGAGTACGATCCCGGTATGGTGGCCGGGCAGATCGAAGAAATCGCTGCATTCCCTTCTGAATTGAGGCATTGCATTTCTGATTTTGACGATGAAAAATTTGCCACTTTCACGCTGCCGGGCCAATGGACAGTTTCGCAGGTAATCCATCACCTTGTGGACAGCCATATAAGCGCATTTATGCGATTAAAATGGGCGCTCACGGAAGACAACCCGGTCATCAAGCCATACGATGAGAGCGCTTGCGTCAACCTACCGGATGCGCTGGAAATGCATCCGGAAGAGGCGCTGGCCATTCTGGCGCCATTACACCGAAGATTTGCGTTTTTGCTTTCGCATCTTGCGGAAGCTCAGATGAACCGCACCTACCATCATCCTGACCTGAACCGAGATGTGCCAGTGTACGAAATTGCAGCCCTTTATTCCTGGCATGGCAGACACCATATGGCCCATATTCAGTTGTTAAAGAAAGACCGTGGCTGGCAATAAGCAGAATTTTGAGACCTGGCTGTCATCGCGCCCAAAAACCGGGTCGGGTAAGGCCAGCGTCAGTGGTGCTGGACCGATCCAATCCTTACAGCAGTATGAAAGCACGGTTCAGCGTCTGGTAGAGAAGTTCGATCTCTCCGACCCGATGGTCATTAACGAGTTCGAGCACAATGGCGATCATTGGCCGGTGCTGCAATTCCAGGTTAAATCGGCCACGATCACTGTACGCTACCAGCCCGGCCGATGGCCTGCGGCTTTCACCGTCACCGTGGAGGCCCAGTCTGCAGTAGGCTCCGTATTTGGATTGTTTGACCCGACGTTGGATCTAAGCCGTGATAAAATCGATGGGATGGAAGGCTACATAAAGGGTGCTTACAGGAGTAACCAGAATCAATTCAGTTGCGAACTGGAAGATGAATGGGATCTGGCCATGCTCGTTCGCATTGTACGCAGCGGCGGACTTCTGGATTGGGCCGCGATTCCAAAATCGGAGAGTAGCAAAGAGGACTGAGGCCATGTCTTCCAAAACCGGGCTTGCCTGTATCATCCTGGATTTAATGAACACTATCATGTACGGGGAAGACCGGTTTGGTCCTGAACAGGATTATCTGGCTACCTACCGCGCGATGGGAGGCCGCATTTGCGACGCCCATGAGCTAAATGAAATCATCGCTGGATTGTTGCAAAGCCTGGAAGCGGATTACCGAGACGAGTCTCGACACACTGTGAAGCCCGCCTGGTGGCATTTAAATCGACTTTTGGCCAGAGAACACCCGGGCATTGCAGAAAAGACAACGGAGCGAATCGCACTGAATTTGGCCTTTGCCTGGCATGAAACAGGCTACATCGACAAAGATGTGGCCCATGCGCTTCGCAGACTTTCGCATTCCTACTCGATAGTAATTCTGAGTAATCTCTGGGGGGCTCCGTTCTTCTGCGAACGGATAATAAGAAGACTTGAATTGAGCGAATGCTTCCAGGCCAGGTTATATTCTTCGGAATGGCAGCTCAAAAAACCTCATACTGCATTCTATAGGGCCGCTCTGAAAAAAGCCGGCGGGGAGCCGGCGAATACAATGGTGGTGGGCGATGACTGGCGCCTGGATATTGCGCCAGCAAAGGAATTAGGAATGGAAAGTATCTGGCTCGATCGTGGTCGTAAGCTGGATGGATCCGATCAGCTGGTACTCCAGGACCTACCGGCCGTTGCAGATTATCTCTGCCCACCGCCTACACATTCATAGAAACATCGAATCCGAAGCGACAAAAAAAAAAAAAACGCCAACAAGGGGGACGAAGCGGACAAGACAAACCATGCGTACGAAGTCCAGAAAGCGTAGGATGTGAACGATGCAAAAAAAAGGCCTGCGATTTGCAGGCCTTTCTCATTTCCAGAGCAATCCTCGGGGCTCAGGCAACCCGGGACGCCATGGCAGGCGAATGCTGGGGTTCGCCTGGATACAAATGCATTTCCGGCGCAGCATAATCCCGGGTGGTCAACGTAAAGGTTGTGGTATGTAAAGTAGCGCAGTCATTCGCTTTCCGAATCGA
>JAGRNC010000504.1 GCA_020440935.1 Leptospiraceae bacterium
GGGTTCCAGAGGATGGCGCGTCACACCGTCGCAACGAAGGCTTGCTGCATAGGGATGCACCAGCAAAGGGGCGCCACTTCTATTGGTGACTCGAAGTTCCAGAAAGAGCTCATCGGGCAGGCGCCCTTCTTTGTAGTCCCGGCTGGAAACAAAGAGTTTTCGCGCCAGGTCTTCGTTCACAATCGTAAGAGTCTGGATCCAGGCAGGGTTGCCTTCGTCTTCTGAAAATTTATCATCATTTCCTGAGTCATCGACCTGGCTGGAATCAATGCCTTTCGTTTCTGATTCCGGGTTCGACGCCGAATGGCTTTTGGTTTCCGCTACTTGCAGGGGACCGCGGGCAAGAAACCGAATGGAAGTTCCTCGACCGTCGGTAAGCTGCAGGGCCGGATTGGATGATTCCCCGGAATCTGCAGTGGATTGAGAGTCCGCGGTAAGGTACGATTCCGGAGTATAAACGTAGTGGATCGGCTCAAGAACCCGGCAACCCGCGAACAAACAAAACGTCACCGACAATACTGCACTGCAAGCAGCTAAAGGTCTCCGATGCCAGGCACAGCGCTGACGGACCTTTCCCTTGATTTGATTATTGTTCGGTCTTGAGAAGAGCAAGGAAAGCATCCTGGGGGATCTCAACGGATCCGATGGTCTTCATCCGCTTTTTACCCTCCTTCTGCTTTTCCAGCAACTTTCTTTTCCTGGAAATATCCCCACCGTAGCACTTCGCCGTTACGTTCTTGCGCAATGCAGAGATGTTTTCCCGTGCAATTACTTTGGCGCCAATAGCCGCCTGCAATGGAATCTGGAATTGATGTCTGGGGATTAGCTCTTTCAATCGTTCCACAAATTGTCGTCCGCGAGCTTCCGCCACGGAACGGTGAACGATCATCGCCAGAGCATCTACAGGCTCGCCATTGACGAGTATATCTACCTTCACCAGATCCGATTCTCTGTAATCGGCCAGCTCATAATCCAGCGATGCATAGCCGCGGGAAATCGACTTAAGACGGTCGTAGAATTCGTAGATTACTTCGGCCAGGGGAATGTCGTAGAGTAACTGCACCTTACCATCGTCCAGATAGAGGATGTTCTGCTGCACACCGCGTTTTTCCTGTAAAAGACCGATTAGATTTCCCATGTATTCCTGGGGCGTGAGGATGGTGGCCTTAACATAGGGCTCTTCTTTTTTATCGTACTTGGTAGGATCGGGCCAGGCGCTGGGATTATCGATATATACAATCTTTCCTTTGGTGTCTGTAATTCGGTTCTTTACGCTGGGCGCAGTATTAATAAGATCCAGACCAAACTCGCGCTCCAGGCGCTCCTGCACAATTTCCATATGCAGCAATCCCAGATAACCCACGCGAAAGCCAAATCCCAGTGCCATCGAGTTTTCCTGCTCGAAGACCAGGGCAGCATCATTGAGCTTAAGCTTGTGCAACGCATCTTTGAGATTCTCGAAATCATCGCCCATAACGGGAAACAGGCCCGAGAAAACCATGGGGCGCGCTTCGCGATAGCCGGGCAATGGCTCGGTGGCTTTGCGACTGGCAAGAGTTACGGTATCTCCCACTCGCGTGTCTTCCACTGACTTGATCCCTGCAATTACGTAGCCCACTTCGCCGGCCAGCAATTCCTTTCGCTGCACGGGAACAATGGTATTGATGCCCAGATCGGTTACCATGAATTCCTTGCCGGTACCCATGATATAGATTCGATCGCTCTTCGCCATCTTGCCGTCGAAGACCCGAACCTTCATTACAGCCCCGTTGTAGGAATCGTAGATGGAATCATGAATCAAAGCCCGCAGCGGGGCCTGCAAATCGCCCCGCGGGCAGGGGATATACTTTACGATGGCTTCCAGGACCGCTCCGACATTCTGCCCGGTCTTTGCGGAAATGGCGATGGCGCGATCTCGATCCAGTCCCAGAGATTTGTCGATCAGATCCAGGCAACGATCCACATTGGCCGCCGGTAGATCGATCTTGTTGATTACCGGAATGATCTCTAGCTCATGCTCCATGGCCAGATACAGGTTTGCCAGGGTCTGGGCTTCCACGCCCTGGGTAGCATCTACCACCAACAGCACTCCTTCGCAGGCTGCAAGGGAACGGGACACTTCGTAGGTGAAATCCACGTGGCCCGGAGTATCGATCAAATTCAGAGTATATACTTCGCCGTCGCTGGCTTTGTAATCGAAGGTTGCCGAGTTTGATTTAATCGTGATCCCGCGCTCCCGCTCGATGTCCATCGAATCGAGGATCTGATCGTGCATCTCGCGTTCGGGCACAGCCCCACAGGCCTGAATCAATCGGTCTGCGAGTGTCGATTTGCCATGATCAATATGGGCAATAATGCAAAAGTTCCGAATGTTTTTCATACGAGTAAATCTGCGCCATTCCAGGTTTCAAAACCGTCATCCGTCTGGGATTCTAGTGAAAATGCCGGCTACCGGATAGTCTCTTCGATGGGTGGGCTCGGCGGCGGAGTCGCAGCCAGAGCT
>JAGRNC010000505.1 GCA_020440935.1 Leptospiraceae bacterium
AATCAGAGAGAGAATCAATTCCTTTCTCCAGCGTGAGTATGATAGCTATGGTCTGGCAGATATTAGTCCAGCCCATGCCGGAGTTCTATTTGCCATCGGAAAGGATAATCCTAGCATGCAGGATCTGGCGCAGAAGCTGGAAAGAGACAATTCTACTATTACGGCCCTGGTGGCAAAGTTACAGCACATCGGCTACGTTAAGAAAGTACGAAATACCGAAGATGGGCGAATCTGGCACGTCAGCCTTACAAGCAAAGGCCAGGAAGCGCGGAAAAAGACCATTTCCATTTCACGAAGGATGCTCGTACAAGCCTATGGCGGTTTTTCTGCAGATGAAGTGCAGATCCTGAGCGAACTTCTGGATAAGTTGTACAAAAATTTTGAGTAGCCGCTTTCTTCAAAAAGTATTTGGATGGCAAAATATAATAATATCACGGGCGTGCTGATGCGCCGATGAAGGATTGAAAATGAGTAACGAGACAAATAGCAAAACTACCGACGACGGAATCATCCCGGAAGCCGGCTTCCATGAAATAAGCGACCGAAATCGGAGGTCCTCCAATGCAGAGAGTTTACCGCCTGGAGTGGCCGTGGTTACCGGTGCTGCCCGAGGAATCGGACGCGCCATTGCCACAGAATTACTGGAGGCCGGTTACTCCGTATTGCTGAGCGACGTGGACAGAGATCGTCTGGTAAGCACCGAGACCAATCTGGCCTCCCGATGGCCGGGCAAAGTGCGGTCCCGCCTTGCCGATGTTCGGCGTCTTCAAGATGTGAAGGATCTAGCGGACGCAGCCTACGATCTGGGCGCGGCGCTCGACGTATGGGTAAATAATGCGGGCATTCTTCGCGATGGCTTGCTCTTGCGAATGAGCGAAAGCGACTGGGATGAAGTAATGGATGTGAATCTGAAAGGGAGCTTCTACGGAACCCAGGTAGCTGCCCGCAAGATGATCCGGGCCAGAAGGGGATCTATCATCAACATTGGCTCGGTGTCTGGATACTACGGCAATGCAGGGCAGAGCAATTATTCGGCGGCAAAAGCCGGCCTTCTGGCCCTAACGCGATCCTCGGCCCGCGAATTGGCTGGACGAGGTGTGCGAGTAAACGCCGTGGCTGCTGGATTTGTAGATAATGAATTTGTTTCGCAAGTGCCTCGCGGCGTAGTGGAGGATTTGCTTTCGCGGATTCCGCTCAGGCACGGTGGAGATCCGGAGCAGTATATTGCCAGGGCGGTGCGATTTCTGGGTTCTGCAGATGCCGGATTCATCACGGGCGCGGTTCTTCGCGTGGATGGGGGAATGGCCATTGGGTTTTGAACGATGCGCGCGGTAGCAATGGCAACTGGACTTGCTTTCTATCGCTCAAGGCAAGCCAGTCTGATTCAAGTCTGGATAGCCCTACAGCGGAGGTTTGTCCGACTCTGTATCGAACTGCGGCTTTTTTACCAGGTCAAAAACGCTTTTGCTGCCCAGAACCAGACCTCGCTCCATCAAACCTGGACGTGCGCTATTTAAGATGTTCTCGATTAGCTTCTGAATGCCCAGATCCATGGTAAGGTTGTAATCGCTCCAGCGAATGCGAAAAGAATAGGGTATTCCCTTGTCGCTGCCGGCGCCGCTACCATCAAGAATGCGCAGGTGTCCTTCCACTTCGCGGGTATTGGAGCCGCCGCGATGATAGGCGGACAGGGAAAATCCATAACCCATGAGCGGCAACCGCTCCAGGCTTGTGATTTCTCCCCAGGTAATACCTCGAATTTTGATGAATCCGGTTTCGCGGGATCGTCCCGCTTCGATCTTTCCTGATCCGATCAATGCATGTCCATGGTCCATACGAAAGAACAAATCTACCGGAGTAGACAGGTCCATGTCCGCCGATTCCAGTTGGATCTGGGAAATATTGAGCCGATAGGGACCCGGAATCGTTTCATCCACGACAGTGACGCTACCGTCCACTACGTCCAGATCCTTGAATTCAATGCGATGGCGCCCGGGAAGGAATCGATTCTTTTTGTGCGAATCGATGCGATTTATATATTCCAGGTAGGTATGGGCCAGGTAAGGCTTGAGTAGTAGAATTCGTCCAAATAGAAGATGCAACGGAGAAACTGCGAAATGGATTTTTCCGGCTTCAAAGTAAAACCGATCCATTCCGCCGTCCGGGGCAAAGATAGCCCGCAAATTGCGCGCCTGAAACCACAAACCCAGTATCATGCCGGGCCCTTCGTAATCCAGATGGACCTGAAAGAGATGAAAAACGCACCATCGGACGAATCCTCTGGTGCAGCTTAGTTGGATTAGAATGAGCAGTGCGAAGATAGTTATAGATGCGGTTAGCACAGGCTCATGGGAATGGTAGCGAAGCAGGGACTCGAACCCCGGACACGCGGATTATGATATTTTAGGTGATGTTCGTAAGGTGTTTAATTGTAAAGGTTTAGGGGTTCGGATTGTGCTGCTGTGCTCAATCTGCGCACATCGTGCACCGAATCAGCCTGAC
>JAGRNC010000506.1 GCA_020440935.1 Leptospiraceae bacterium
GAACCGGACGACTTCGCATCCCTATTCTTCTTCTGATTTTTTCTCTTTGCCCAGCAGCTTGCGCAAATCCCGCACCTGATCCGGCGCTGCGGACTGGGCCGCTTGCTTGTTCTGCTCCTGGATTTCCTGATAAATCTCGGTCCGGTGGATGGCCACGTTTCTGGGCGCTCGGATACCGAGCTTTACCTGGTCGCCTTTGATATCCACGACAACGACCTCAATATCATCGCCGATCATGATGGACTCATTGATTTTTCGCGCCAGTACAAGCAAGTCAGGCCTCCAGTAATTCCAGAATCGGAACGCGCACCAGGTGATCTTCATGCATGGAAATTACCTGTCGTGCAAGTCTGGCAGTTCGATTAATCAGGATTGGTCCCTGGAGATTCGCAGTCATCTTTTCGGGATGATCGCCCGGAATCGTAACGATTAAGAATATCTCGCAATCGGAAACATTCTCCACCTGAAGCGCCTGGAGCTCCATGTCCAGCACTACGGGATTGTAATCCTTCAAGATGAGCTCCGGCCGCAGTACGATAAAAGCCAGGCCCGATTCATCCGCGCTTTGCAGCCAGTGGAAGGGTCCTTCCTTCTCTTCGAGAATGGCAAATCGGCGATAGCTCTCAAATCCCAGGATGCCCTCCGGGAATTCCAGGATCTTATCTTCGCCTACTTCGATGGATCCGAATGGTTTGGTCTCTAGTTGCGGCATACGATTAACGGATAAAGTCTACCAGTGTGGGTTTAATGATTCGTGAGCCTACGTTCAAAGCGTATTGATGCACCGATTCCAACCATTTCAAATTCATGATGGTTTCCGGTACATCGATGCCTTCGGATTTTGTGAGCAATTCTTGCATATAGGTTTTGTCCCAGGCGACCCGCTTATCATGCTGCTCCAGACGGTTCTGACGAGCTCCCACTTCGGCGCGAAAGCGAAGAACGTTTTCCATGGCCGAGTCCAGATTTCCGAGGTCCCGACCGGAAATTTCAAGCTGGTCGCCTGCGATCAAATCATCGCGGAACTTTATAAGAACATCGAATACGGAACTACCGGTTACGCGGGCTGTTTCCGCGAAGTTGTTGGGTGGCTCGGATTTATCGGAACTGATAAGCCCAATGTCGCGCAGTGCTGTGCCGCCTTCCATATCTTCCAGCCAGATTTGATGGGGTTCGGTGGAGCTAAGACTGATATAATCCTGCCCGATCTTAGAGGCCTTCACTTCTACGCCAGCTTGATTGATCTTGTCAATGATGTCATCAATGGTGTCTCCAGCGGCCACTCGCACTTCTACTCCATCAATGCGAAACGCCTGATCGGTTGTGCTGACGTAGCCGGAATTGTCCACCGCTCCGGTTACGGTCATATTGGTTCCCCAGAAGGCCTGATTACCCGGAAAATTTACATCCACGTACTGATTACGTTCTACTTCGGTGAGCCGCTTTCCATTGTCTCCTCGGTACTCAACGCCGACGATCTGGTTGTCCAGTTCCAGTCCCTGCAATCCTTTGATCGAGCTCAAGATTGGCTCGAATGGCGGTCGGTCTACCTCGTGGCCACCAAAAAGCGGTCGTCCGGTGCCATCGCGGCCGTTGGCAATGTCTATCAGCGCGCGAAGATGCTGATCGATCTCTTTGGCGATTGCATTCTTAAGTTCGAACCCGCTATCGCCCTGGTAGATCCCATTGGAGGCCTGGACGGCAAGCACACGCACCCGCTGCATAATGTCGCTAACTCGACTCAGTTCGCCATCGGTAAGGTTCAGGCGACCCAGGCTGGCTTCGATGTTCTGCTCGAATTGATCCAGCTCATTCACCCTGGTGCGATAGTACATCTGATTTGTAGCCGCCGCCGGATCCTCGCCCGGACGAGTGATCTTCTGACCCGTGGCCAGCTGATTCTGGACTTTGTCCATCTCGTATTGATGCCTCGCCAGGTTTCGCACCAGCGAGTTATTCTGCATTATGCCTGTAGTTCGCATCATAATGTGTACCCTATCATTCCCTGCCTAATTACTACTTCTTTGTCTTTCCTGGCCGCCCTGGACGATTCGGCGGAATCGCTAACGGGCTATGTCTTCTTATCCAGGTATTTCTTCGCTAATACCTTCCTCAAGCGCCCAGACGATTGATGATCACATCCAGCATCTGATCCATGGTATTCATAATCTTTGCCGCGGCATTATACGAATGCTGGAATTGCACCATGTTTGACATCTCTTCATCGAGGCTGACGCCCATCACAGACTGCCGCAAATTCTTGAGCGAAGCCAGGTTATCCTCATGGCGCTGCACTGCGTCTTCGGCTGTGCGGCTTTCGGTGCCCAGTTTTGAAATGAGCGAATTGTAGAATTCTTCGGAGTTCTCCGAATGCCCGATCATATTCTTCCCCTGTTTCAGGGATTCTGCAATCAGCAGGGCATTGGATCCGTCGGCGGCGCCATTGGATTGATTGTAATCTCCAGTGCCGCCCACGTCTTTTCCGCGAGCAGCAG
>JAGRNC010000507.1 GCA_020440935.1 Leptospiraceae bacterium
TCCACAAACTTTGAAGAGGCGGGCCGATTGTTTCAGCTAATTCTGGAAAACGCTACAGACGTACTCGACAAAGTCAAAGTCTTTCAGATGCAGATTGAATCTCTGGTTCCCCAGAACCGAATGATGGAAGCGATCGATAGCGCGCGGAACTCTTTACGCCAGCTCGGGGTTAAAATTCCGACCAGTGCAGGCAAACTCACTCCCGTGCCCGGTCTTTTGCGAGTGAAAGCAAAGATCGGCAAGAAGATTGAGGCCCTGGCCGATTTGCCGGAAATGACAGATCCGGCTGATCTGGCGATAATGCATTTGTTGATGCAAACCATTGCACCTGCCTTCATTGCCAACCCCAACCTGTTCCCCATTCTGCTTCTGAAAATGATTAACCTTACTTTGAAGAAAGGCCTCTGTCCACAGTCAGCCTACGCTTTCGCAGGATTGGGGCTAATATTCGGCGCCGGTATGGGCGACTACGATTCCGGTTACCGGCTGGGGGACGTAGCACGGAAGATTCTCCAGAAATACAAATCTGGGCAAATCGATTGTAAGGTTCTCTTCATTCATGGAAACATGATCCACCATTGGAAGTACTCGGCCAGAGATGGGCAAAAGATTCTTTTCGAGAGCTATTCCCGGGGCATCGAGTCGGGTGAGTTACAATTTGCCGCTTACTCCTGTAATTGGTTCAATGCGTATAACATACTCATCCGGAACGATTTACAGGCAACGCTCGCAAATATGGCGCGCTACGAAAACGCCATGCGCAAATTTCGACAGAAGGATCAGCACTATTTCTATTCCATGTGGAGACAGTTTGCTCTCCAGCTAACCGATCCGGAGGAACTAAGACCCCAACTATCGGGCGAGTTCTTTGATGAAAACCATGCAGTGCCCGAATGGCTGGAGTCCAAAAACAATACCGATCTGTTTGGTTATCATCTGATTCAATGCATTATCCATTATCTGCTGGATGATTACACAAAATCTGTGGCTTCAGCCGAAAACGCGCGGCCCTTTGAATCGGGCGTATTCGGTATGGCCGTTGGCCCCGAACTCAATTTTTTTCACTCACTTGCTCTGGCAGGGGTTGCCAGGAACGCCACGAAGAAGAAGGAGCGAAATCGTGCGCTTTCATCTATCAAAAAGAATCAGAAGAAGATGAAAGTCTGGGCCGGCAATTCCCCCCAGAATTACGGATTTAAATACTCACTGGTCGAGGCGGAGCTGGCGGCCCTTCAAGGTAAGGCGACGGAAGCAATCCAGCTGTACAATGATTCCATTTCAGCGGCCAGGGAACATAGGTATCGTTTAGAAGTAGCGTTGGGCAACCTTCTTTGCGCGCGGTTCTTCATCAACTCGGGGAATGAAAGAGTAGCGGAACCACATTTGAAAGATGCATACTTTGCATTCCAGAAATTCGGGATTCCCTACTTATGCTTCCGACTTGAACAAGAGTACCCGTTGCTTTTTGGATCGCGGGGGGCGGGTCCGCAGGGAACCGTTTTCAGTGATGGCACGGTTGCAGGGATGACTACGTCCTTTGATCGATCGCGCCCGGGCTCGCTGGCGGGCAATGCAAATGAGCTTATGGACTTTAGCACTGTGCTTCGATCCACGCAGGCCCTGTCTGGAGAAATTTTCCTGGATCGTTTGATTGAAAAGCTTACGCACCAGGTAATTGAAAATGCAGGTGCTCAGCGGTGTTATCTATTCCTGCTCAAAGAAGAAAAACTTCATCTGGAGGCATCCGCAAGCGTAGACGGCACCCTGAAGGCAGCCAATTCAGAAACGCTGGATTCGCTGGTCGATGTGCTTTCCATTGGAATTGTTCAGTACTGCCATCGCACCTCGGAAGATGTAATTCTGGACGATGCAACGATAGCGGGTGGATTCACTGAAGATCCTTACGTCCGAAAGAGCAAACCAAAATCGATTTTATGCACACCGGTACAGAAGGGCGGCGTTCTCGTAGGTATTCTCTATCTGGAAAACAATATTAGCAGCCATGCATTCACGGCAGGGCGCGTCGAACTACTTCGTATTCTTGCTTCGCAGGCTGCGATTTCGATCGAAAACGCAAGACTGGTAGAGGCAGAGGCCAGTCGACAGAGTATGCTCAAGGAAATGGAACTGGCCCGCGATGTGCAACTTTCCATACTTCCGGCTGTCCCGGATGACTCATCGTACATCGTATCCGCCTTCATGCACCCAGCCGAGCAGGTGGGCGGGGATTACTACGATTACATACAGAAGGACGGTAAGCGATGGTTTGCCATTGGCGATGTTACCGGGCATGGACTCAATTCCGGGCTCGTAATGCTCATGGCGCAAACGGCCTTCGGGATGTATCTTAAGTCTACGGCGGAGCCGGATTTGATCGGGCTTTACACTGCTTTAAATGCACAGCTACATGACAACATTGTAGCGCGCACCAAGCAGGATCTTTACATGACTTTTACCTTGCTCTGCGCCGAAGAAGACGGAACCATCCGTCA
>JAGRNC010000508.1 GCA_020440935.1 Leptospiraceae bacterium
CCACAGCCGTGGCCACATGCCTGCGCACAATATCCAGCTGGCCGGATGTAGTCATAGATCCCATATCCACGTCGAAGTTGCGATCGGGCCCATGGCGAAGAGCAGCCGTTTTCTTGCCTAGAAGCTCTACAAAGCGATCGTACACTTTGTCCTGAACATAAATGCGTTCCACTCCGCCACAACTCTGGCCTGCATTCTGGTAACCGGCCCAGACCGCTCCATTGGTGGCGCGTTCCAGATCTGCATCTTCCAGCACAATCATGGGATCCTTACCGCCCAGTTCCAGTGAGAGCGGGGTCAGCGTATCGGCCGCCTGTTTCATCAGCTGCTTTCCCGTAGGAACCGAACCGGTGAAGAATATCTTATCTACACCGTTTGCAAACATTCCTGTGGAAACGGCGCTACCGCTACCAATTACATGGGTAAACAATCCGCCTGGAAGATCCCCCGCGGCCACAATCTTCTCGATGGCCTTTCCAACCATCACCGTTGCTCCGGCCACTTTAAGAATAATCGCATTACCGGCCATCAAGCCCATAGCCACTTCGCCGAACGGAATAGACAAAGGATAATTCCAGGGGCTGATGATTCCGACAACGCCCAGGGGAACATGGATGATCTGATTCTTTTTATTGAAGAATAGAATTGTGGAGCCCGACAGTCGGTGGGGACGAAGCACACCCTTACTCTTTTTGGCATACCAGTTGGCGGCCAGCGCACAGGGCACCACTTCGGTGGCCAGCGCGTCCACTCTGCTTTTTCCGTTCTCCTGGCTTACGATCTCGGCCAGTTCCTCTGCATGCTCTACGATATAATCGCGCATCTTCAAGATATGCTTTTTTCGTTGTCGAAAGCTGGTGGTGGCCCATTCTTTCTGAGCTTTGCGCGCGCGTGCAAAGATTTCTGGAAATAATTCCAGGTTGGTCTCTTCGTATGTGCCAATGATCTCGCCGGTGGCCGGGTTGTGAGCTTCCTTGCCTGCACTGGTCTTTGGACTGGTTTCTAGTATTCCGGACATATTTTCCCCCTCGAACCGGGATTTGCGCCTATCCTTGTATTTTTCTTTGGCTACAAAAACGCAAGCCCCGGACAAAAGCAGGATGAATGCGGCGGATATGTGGTTACAAGCCTTTTCCGAAAGACTTGTCGTACAGGCCGGTAGGTCCTCTCTTGTATTATTATGAGCGAACAACCGGACCCAGACAAAGGTAGGGATTCCGGCAAAAACCGGAAACTGTTGGAAGAAATCCAGAAGAGCATTCCGGAGGATGCCGCCAGAAGACTGCAGACTTTCCTTTCCCATAGCCTATCCTGGTCCGGACAGCAGTTGGAAAAGCTTTCGGACTCCCCGTTTGTGGATCGCACTGGATTTGCTAAAGCAGTCCGAAGCGCTGGCGATGAATTGCAGAAAGCAGCCAACCAGGACCCCACCGAGTTGCTGGAGTCTACTCTAGTAGAATTGCAGGGCGCTCTGGAAGGAGCCTTCCAATCAACCATGGCTTCCTACCGACTGGCGGATACCACAGTGCGACGTTCGGTTCTAGAAAATGTTCCCGCTGTTTCCGTTCTCGGCTCCAGCTTCCGAAGCCCGGACCATGACATTCGAACATCGTTGCGACGAAATGGAACAGATGAATCGGTGAATCAGTTTCTGGAAGGCTTCCGAAAATCGGGACATTCGAGAATCGTATTCTTTGTGCCCGGATTGTTTTCCGACGAAAGCCTGTGGACCCAGTGTGGATCGCCGAAGCACTTTGCGTCGCTGGCCGAATCCCTGGGAGGATTTGCCGGTTTCTTTCGATTTCCTCCCCTGGAATCCATCATCGTTGTGGCCGGAGAATTTCTTTCCATTTTGCAAGCTCTGCGCAAAGAGATTCCGGACGTTCCCATGGACATTGTTACCTATAGCGAAGGCGGCTTAATTGTCCGGGCAGCTTTATACCGCGATCAAAATGAAATCCAGGGACCCGAGTCTGGAGCGATAACTGCCTGGATTCGGCACATTCTAATGATCTCCTCTCCCGATGGCGGCTCGTTTCTGGAGAAAATGGGATTCTGGATTGGTCTGGGTCTGGCCGGATTATCGCAACTTGCCGGACGATTGATTAACTATCCAGAGATGGAAAGAAGCCCGGCCATCAAAGACCTCAGCCTTGGACGAATCCGCGAAAGCGACTCGGATCAGCTCTATTTTGGCGAACTGGATAAGGTTCCCTGTACCCAGGTTTATAGCCTGATCAGCAAAAACAATAACGTCTGGGAGTCCTGGCTGGGCGACGGCGTCGTGGAAGAGACTTCGCTGGCCTATCTATCTGCGCGAGTCTATGCTTCCAAGCCAAATCCATCGCGACGGGTGCATTGCATTCTGGGGAAGAACCACTTCGAAATCTTAAACGATGAATCCGTTTCGCGCATCCTTACCGAAGTGTGGAACGAATCATTTTAGAACCAGTCTTTCCAGGACGCATCATTTTATTCGAATCGAATC
>JAGRNC010000050.1 GCA_020440935.1 Leptospiraceae bacterium
AGGCAATCCATCCATCGTAGTTTTCGCGATGATACCACATGGTGTCCAGATAATAGACTGTTCCCGGCTGCAGACTCTCGATGTCGTAGCGCATCCAGTAGCCGTTTCGAGCGCTTATTTCAGCGAATGGAACAATGACGGTCTTTCCAAACGAATCCAGGGGAGGCGGATGCTTCTTCCATTCATCATCGTAGGGATCCACATCCAGCAGGCTCTGGGAGACCCGCACCATTGGAGAGGCGATATGCTTTTCTGTGTTCTGGTTATCGATTTGGGAGACGAACGGTTCTTGTAGAGTGCTTTTACGAGTGATTTTTGAGGCGATGGGCGACTGGTCTTTGCCAGCCGGACTGTTGCCGGCCGCGAAAAAGAGGGCCAGAATCACTCCCAGTACGGGAACTATTACAGCCAGAGAATACAAAAAGCCTGGACGTTGTAGAAAATGAAGAATCGATCCAATGGTTCGCATGGAAATGCCCGGTCCGCATTTTCCACAGCTGTGTCGAATTACAAGGGGAAAGATGCATTGGAGTCAGGGTTTTTTGCGATTTCCCAGAGGAAAATCTGAGGGGCCGCAGGAAGCATACGGATCCTGCGGCGGAAGATTGTTCGGTCAGACTATTGTAGAATTCTGCTATTATAATATTGAGGGCAAGCGTCGTTCAAAACACTGGAATTATCGCCCGCGATGGCCATTGCCAGGTCCGAAGGGGCATATTTTCCAACCGGCGCCGGTCTCTGAGTTAGTTCACCCATGCAGCCCATAACATGTGGAACAATTGCATCACTTTGCCATGCCATCCCCTCATAGGGATTCGATCGCGGTCCGCTGGCACAACATAATGTGCCGAGGACTGCCGATAGCAATGTCATTTTAATCATCGTGTGTTTCATTCGATTCCTCCTCGGTTGTGGTCTTATTATACAGTACGGCCAAGCCCTCCAAAATACCGGGTATTGGGTATTTACGGCTCCATTCCCGAGTTCTATACTCAGCGATATGGTTGAGAGAAGCGATATCCAGGATAGAGCTTTGGGGCCAGGCCAGGATTGTGCAAACGGCGGAAGGCAGGCCGTCGTCAGTAGGCATTCTCGCCGGTGCAAGCCAATGTGCTCACCTGGTGGAAAGCAAAACCGAAAGCTAGGAGCCCTGGCCGTGCTTCTCCTATTTCTGGTAAGCAGTTATTGGACTATCCGATGCCAGAAGGAATCAGGGACTGATTCTACTTCATTGTTACTTGCAGGGCTCGTGCTGGCAGGCCCATCCGGGTGTCCGCAAATTATTGGAGATGGGCTTACTCTATGTGGGGATACTGTGGTCAGTCTGGAAGTAAGTCGGGAAGAGTTCGACCGAGTGGCCCCCTGGCCCGGAATCCCGACAGCCGATGCTCGTCGCTATACAAAGGAACTCCTATTCTCCCGGTTTCGTGACGATTTCGATTATGTTGTATTCCTGATAAACGACAGAAATGCAGCGGCCGGCGGCTGGAGTCGAAGCGTTAGCCAAGATGTGACTGGACTTGGCTTCAGTCCTTTTGATAACGGCGCTCTGTATGGGACGAGCGGCAACTTGAACGCCGTCATATATCTAACTACCCTGGGCGCCATTACCGGCGGTCCGTTTTTACATGAGATAATGCATACCTGGGGTAACTATGTTCTTCCTTCGGAAAGCGCCTCTCACTGGGGCCTGTCCAGTGCGGGTGGACAGCTGGGTGGTTGGGATCCGGACACTTTCCAGGATCTTGGCTACACCAACGGAAACGGTAAAAATGTGTATCAGGCGTCCAAAGGAGAAAGCTACCATTACTTTGGGGTAAATGCGAATGGTGGCAATTGTATGCCCTATTCGCCTATCGAGCTTTATCTCATGGGTCTGATCCCTTCATCGGAAGTTCCGGATATAAAAGTCGCTGTGAACCCGGAGCCCGAAGATTTTCCCAACGGAATCTTTGCTGCGGATTCCATTGATACTGTAACTATTGATGATATAATTGCTGATCATGGGTTGCGCACCCCTGGTCCTTCGTCCTCCCAGAAGCACTTTCGGGTGCTTACCGTAATCTTGACGCCCACAGCCTTAACCAACGAAGATTGGAATTTGGTGCTCGACGATATCCGGGAAATGGAAGCTCCAACAAAGGCGGGGTATTGCGAAAATTTTGCTTCTGCAACGGGCTACCGTGCGACGATACAATTTGGTGACTTGAACAATAGCCTCCGATGATGCAGGCCAGGCTAATCGATTATGCTCGCGGGGTAGTCGGATTGGGTGGAAGGCCTGGTTCCATCAGGCGGAAGCTGTAGAGAATTGATTCTTGGAAGCTGCTCAAAACCTCCAGAATACGCTAGCCGTTATTGTATGGGATTCGAGGACGATATTGCCCTTTCTGCCGCTGTAACTGCTGGGTAAGCTGGCTCGGTACTTCAAAAGAAAATTGTCTCCCATGTATCCGAGTTCGAAGTCAAAGGAAATCCCTTGAAAAACATCGTTCTTTTCTGAGGATTCAAGAGCGAGGCTGTAGTATTTGTGAATCTGCTCCAGACTGAGTCCGGAAGCAATCAGAATCGCAAGAGGTTTGGCCTCAATTCGCGGGCTCAAGGCGATGTCGCTCATCATATATTCGCTTTTTGAAATGACCCCCGATTTATAGGCAACATAGCGCATTGCTCGTTTTTCATCGAGAGTGCCGGACCGCTGGCGCGAAAAATTCAAAATGTCAATGTGGTCAATGGCCGAAGCGCTGGAGCTGGTGGCCGAATCCAGGCTGGCTCCGATGAATGCTTCGTAAAGGGAATCTCGTCCGAAGTTAAACCTTCCCTGTAGATCTACACGTCTTGCGTTCAGGAGAAAACCCGTGAAGAAACCAACATCGCCGCGATAAATATCCCCGGATGCAATGTAATAGCCAATGCCAAGTTCCATGACATTAGCCTTCATGTAATTGCGTCCGGGGGGCGATTCAAAGGAGCTCAATCCAAAAGACGGACTGTAGTAAGTGTGCGAAGTCAGCGCCTGGGGAGTGGACTGCAAAAAAAGGGTAAATCCCTTGTTGGAGACGGACGCTGTGTCCTCAAAAGAGTCGATGGATTGCCCGATAGGTCCCACATTTTGACTTGCGAGGAGACTCTGATAGGATGCGGACACTCCGATCAAGAGATCTCTATATTCCAGATTATCGTCGCTTATTTCGGGCAGGCTGGTGGGTAGTCCGCCTTCATCCTCCTTTTTCTGGCGGGCAAGTTGCTCTTTGTGTCGGGATCGCACATCAATTGATTCCATTGGCAGTTCGGGCAAATAGACTGCCCTTGCATCTCGGGCATCTTTGCCTTTGGGGTTGTCCGGATTGAGGCTTCCAACAAGGAGGGAATTGCTCAAGTGTTCGTAAGTTCCCGGCTCGATAGCTCCGTCTGTGAGTTTAAGAATGTACTCTTTTCCAGCCTCTGTAGTGATCCGCCATCGGCCACTATTCGAAGCGTTGCGCAGTTTCAGAATATGGTTGCCCGGTTCAAGTTGAATCACCGCATAGCCTCGAAAAGGGATCGCCTCGAGGGGCGTTCCATTTATTTCAAGGTTTGCGGGATCCCACTCATCTCCCAGCACATAGATCACCGACTCGTTGGCCGGAAATGCGGTAGGTTCAAAGGCCGGGCCTTCGGCCGTCTTGCATACACCTGAAATAATCAGTGTCAAGAGGAGCCACCATCGGATAGACATGCGATCATGTTCCATATCGTCGCTCACTTGCGAGAGTAGACAAACAAGGGATCGCATCCCATTTGCTCATTCAAATAAGCTCGATTCGCTTCCAGATTGTCGATGACTTCAAATTCAGTGTTATCGATTATCCGAATAAGGCCCAGATATTCGCAATCGGACTTTTGCGCAGGGATCTGTAAGCCAATATTGTACCAGTACCGGTCCGTTTGATTCGAATTTGGCAGGTACAGTTTTCCGATCGCTTCTATGCGGTCCAGGAAGATTGGTTCGGAAGGAGCTGTGAAAAGGAAAGTGAATCGGTGCAGCCCCAGTTCTTCGTCCGCATCGGCTTTTCCGTGATTGAATACCAGATAGCCGTCATAGGTGCAGATCAGACAGTCCGCCAGGTACTTAAGGGTGTGGGGTCCCGGGTACTCGATTTCGACAGCAATGATGCGACCGTTCTCTGGCCTGGGATCGCCCTTTTTATAGCGGGGAACGGAATTACAGCTGCCAATTAAGGTGGTGATTAGAAGGATAGACAGAAAACTTACTATGATCGTTCTGAATCGTGACATGGCTCAGATTAGCCCGATTGTCCGTCCGAGGCAATACCCCGATTGAGTTATTATCCCCCGCGATAATGGAACGCAGCCGATTTCCGTCGTCCAGGAAGACCTCCGGCCGATTTGGGCCGGCATCGCGGGGTCTGCTCCGCTCGGTTTGTCACGACAGTACCTGGGCCAACTGAATCCTTCGGGGCCACCGCCCATGCGCCTGGCTTTTCATTGGACTGCCCGGCCGGCCATTGCAAACTCAGTCCAATGGTTGGACCAAACTCTTTCCGCTTCCGATTCTATTCGGCGCTGGTTTCTGTTCTGTTGTTTTCATCCGTGGCGCTGCCGGCCGAAGATGCAGCCTTTCGCTCCATCACCGAATCGGTGGTTCAAATCAATGTGGAGTCCACGGTTTTTTCTTACAGGGATCCCTGGTCATCGCCATCGTTGCAGGGTAGCGGCGGAACTGGCTTTATTATAGAAGGAAACCGCATCCTTACCAATGCTCATGTGGTCAGCGGCGCGGTGCAAATCCGAATCAAGCGACCCACCCAGAAGCAGGACTATCCTGCAAGAGTTAAGTTCATCGCCCATGACTGCGATCTGGCCATCCTGGAAGTGGCGGACCCTGGCTTTTTTAAAGGGGCCACTCCATTGAAAATTGGCCCGCAGCCCGAACTAAATACTCCGGTTACCGTTCTGGGATTTCCTATTGGCGGGAATCGCTTATCCATCACCCGCGGAGTGGTGTCGCGTATCGATATGGATGTGTACGCCCACAGCGGGGCCGATGCCCACCGAATCATCCAGGTGGATGCTGCCATCAATCCAGGGAACTCGGGCGGACCGGCTATTCAGAACGGCAAAGTGATTGGAGTTGCATTTCAGGCTATTTCGTCCGGAGAAAACCTGGGCTATCTGATTCCTCCGGTGGTGATCAATCGATTCCTCAAAGATGTAAGCGACGGAAAATACCAGGGATACGTGGAGTTTGGTGTTCTGGACACTCCGGTACTAAATGCGGCGCAGCTCCAGGCTCTGGATGCGAAGGACCTAAAACCTCCCTTTACCGGAGTTCAGGTGTATCGGGTTATTCCTGGGTCCACCGCAGACAAAGGTCTTAAACCCGGGGATGTATTGCTCAGCATAAACGGGCATCGCATTACCGGCGATGGGGACGTGGAGATGGATGGAGCTCTCTATCCTTACGTAGAACTGGTGGACCATGTTTTTGAAGGGGATCCCATCAAAGTGGAATTCTTGCGCAACGGAAAGAAGCAGATTCTATCTTTGCCTTCCAGCCGCACCGATGTTCTGGACTTTCAACGCAGATCTTATGAAGCGCCTCCCCAATATATGCTTTTGAGCGGCTATCTGTTTCAGCCCCTGGATGCCAACTTGATGGACACTATGGGCAAGCAGTGGTCTTCGGATGGACGCGTTCAGATTTTCTATCGTTATCATTATCGATTGTTTCATGGATTCTACCGCCCGGGCGGAGTGGACGTGGTACTCACCCGTCGGCTACCTCATTCTTCCAATGCCTACGGAGACCGATACCTGGTTCAAATCGTAGATTCGGTGAATGGCAAGGATGTATTGAACTTCCATGAATTCATACGGCTGATCCAGGAAGGCCGAAAGAATGCGGAGCGTATTGTGATTCGATTCAAAGATTCGGAGGTTCCGCTGGTGCTGGAGTCCCAAGGCCTGGATTCGGTGGATGCAGAAATTCAAAAAAGATATGGTATTCGCAGCAATTATAGAGAGGCGAAACAATGAAATCGATCCTTCGCAACATTTGCATAATCATCTTCTTAATCGGAAGCGCGGTCTACGCCGATGTGGGATCGTCGGTTTCGGGCTGGTCTTTCTCCAGCGATTCCGTTCATGCAGGATTGGTGCGGATTCGAATCAGCACGGTCCACTATAGCGCCGTGCATCCCTGGAGTCGGGAGGTGGGTTCCAGCTATGACGTCACCGGAATCGTCCTGGACAACCATCGAATTTTGATGTCCGCCGGGCCGCTCAAAGATGCGGTGAACATTGAGGTTATGCGGCACGGATCCTACCGCAAGTTTGAAGGGCATATTCTGGTATCCGACCTGGAAGCAAACCTGGCCATGATTACGGTTTCAGATGAATCCTTCTTCGATGGTCTCAAGGCAATCCCGCTTTCGGCGGATCCATCCCCGGGCAATGCCTACCGCGCCTTGCGCATCGATGGAAATTTTAATATAGAAAGTAACGATGTAACCGTATCGGAGATAATTCCGGTGGCGGACTACGGCTTTACCCGATTGCCAGTGGCTGTGTTTCGCTCTGCGCCGAGATTCGAAGCCGGTGGTTTGATCCTGGATGGCAACGGACTTGTGGGCATGATCGGCTTTGTGGACGGCCAGGACCAGGCCGAGGCCGTATTCGCATCCCGCTTGAAGCGATTCCAGGAAATGGTGGCCGAAGCCGATGGGAATCGCGCTGAATACGCTGGCTTTCCGGTGCAGGGATTCTTTTTCTCTCCGCTGGAAGATCCTGCACTGCGCGATTACTACGGATTGAAAGATAACCAGGACGGAGTTTTGATTACCACCGTTCTGGCTGAATGTTCGGTCTCTGATTCTTTGAAGCCAGGCGATGTACTGCTTTCCGTGGACGGATTTTCGGTGAATCCGGCCGGCCAGTACAAAGACAAAAAGCTCGGTCTTCAATCCATGGATTTGTTGTTTGTTCGCGACGGCGCTGGTAATGTGCGCCGGCCCGGGGACAGCCTCGAATTAAAGATAGTGCGCGAAGGTAAAGAACAGACGGTAAATGTACCGTTGCGCGCCTATCGTGGAGGAGCCGAGCGGATTCCCTGGTGGGTGGATGGTCCACCAGATTATCTGGTTCACAATGGATTGATTTTTGTAGAGCTCAGCGTTCCATTCTTGAAGGAACGGTTTGGCGGAGACTGGAAGATCCGTGCCCTTGCTCTGGCTGCCAGCTATGATTCAGAGAAATACTATGCTCCCGGCGAGGAAAAGGATAGGGTCATTGTTATCAGCGACACCTTGCCTTCGGATTCCGTGGTGGGCTATGAGCGATCCACCGGCGAACAGGTGGTGGAAATCAACGGTAAGAAAGCGAACTCCCTGGCAGAGCTACGGAAAGTACTGGAGTCGAATGATGGTATCGCGACTCTAAAACTCAAATCCGGTCGGATGGTCTATCTACGCACCGGCAAAGGAGATCCCGCACTCCGAGAGAACTACGGGATTCCGGAAAAATCGAGAATACGAAAGAATTAAGGAAGGTAGTACTTGATTCCAAAGCGAGCGCGTAGATCGCTTTCGGTGGGCGTGCTTGTATCGCTTTCCGGGCGCAAATCATAGGTGTGTACCGGCACTTCAACGGTGGCCTCCAGAGTTAGGGCGGCCGTGGTGATTTGCAATCCCGGAGTGAAAAACAAAGTCCCATATTCTGCGCCAATGATCTGGTTTTCTCGAAACGGATCGGTAATTCGATGCCTGGAGTATAAACCCAGAAGCACCGACACCGGCGAGTTGTGACCTATTCCGTATCCCAGGGAAAGCCCTGCCGCCAGGTTCTCTTCTGGATCGTTCAATTCCAATCCTGCCTTCTGCGAATGAGCCACATCGAATAATAGGCTGAACCTACTGGCTTTGTAGAGCAGGGTCAGATCCAGTTCCCGGAGCCCTGCATTTGGATCCAGCCATGCCCTTGCAGGATCGAAGTAATCCAGGTCCAGGGAAGGATTGATCCGATTTTCGCGGAATTGCAGATACATGGAACCTGAGTCTGCGTTGGGATTGAGGGAAAGAAATCCTTCGCTCCGCAGATAGGCCGACGAAGTAGCCCTTTCATTGGAGACCCGTAGCGGAGATCCACCGGGCCGTAGAGTGCTTCGCCCCAGGTCTGCTTCCAGAGGAAGAATGAGCGGAATATTGGCCACGGGCACCGGGCTTCTGAATAGCGGCGCCATGGGGCTACCTGTAACGGCTTGTAAACGGTCCAGTGGGGAAGCTCCCAGGGGTTGCAACATTGCGCCCATGAGAAGGCATGTTAGAAGAAATGATTTCATAGCCAGGATTTGACGATCGGTACAATAATGCGCTGGCCATCCCTTTTTTCCACATTATTTTTACTGCCTTTCCGTGAGAATGTACTGGAATCTGGAAGGGAGGCGACCGCAATGACGGCCATATGATGTGGGAATCCATCCGGGAATTTCTTCCCTATATTCTATTTCTTCCTGGTTTTTATCTGTTAATCAAAGGCGCGGACTGGTTGGTGGACGGCGCCAGTTCCATTGCGCGTCGCCTCAATATTTCCGATCTGGTGATCGGACTTACCATCGTCTCTTTTGGAACTTCTATGCCCGAGCTTGCAGTGAATATAATCGCAAGCTTTCAAGGGAGCGCCGAACTGGCTGTCTCCAATGTTGTTGGAAGTAACATCGCAAACATTTTGCTTATTTTAGGCGTTACCTCGCTAATTCGTCCGCTGAACGTGCAGTCCAGTACGGTGTGGAAGGAAATCCCGTTTAGCTTTCTGGCCGTTATTGTATTGTTTATAGTCGCAAACGATCAAATCATTAACGGCGACAGCGCCAACCTGCTGAGCCGTGGGGATGGCATGGTAACCATGTTATTCTTTGCGATCTTCATGGCTTACATTGTGAACCTGGCGCTCAAAGGTCAGGCCGATCTAGTCGAAGAGGTTCCCGAAGAAACATTGCCAGTGGGCAAAGCAATTTTCTTTACGATCCTTGGAATGGTGGCCCTGCCCATTGGAGGGAACTGGATTGTCGATGGAGCGGTTACCATGGCCCGGAGCCTCAATGTGGGCGAGGATATTATCGGTCTTTCGATTGTGGCCGTGGGAACAAGCCTGCCGGAATTGGCGGCATCGGTGGTGGCTGCTCGAAAGGGGAACTCGGACATTGCCGTCGGTAACGTCGTGGGCTCCAATATCTTCAATATCTTCTGGGTGCTTGGCCTGAGTATGACCATTCGACCCATCCCATTCTCTGATGCAGCCAACCTCGATGTCTTTATGGCCATCGTAGCCAGCCTGTTGCTCTTCCTTTTCATATTTGTGGGCAAGCGGCACACCCTGGAACGAGGGCAGGGGCTGGTCTTCCTGTTTTTCTATGTAGGCTACCTGGTGTTCCGTGGCCTCACCGGATAACCCGCGATCAGACATTGGAAGACTGGCGATATTCCTTTCGCTGGTTCTGGTCGTTCTTCTGATCCTGGATCGGTCGGTTCAATGGATCCTCTGGTCCGCTCCGGATGAATCTGCCTGGGCCGATGCCGGTTTTTATGGATTCGCGCATTCTTACCGCCAGGCGCTTGCGGAAAGCGCGAGCTCCTTGCCGGCGGACCAGGAAGTACATCAGCCCGCTCCATCCTTCTGCTCGCAAAAACCCCGGCGCATTGTAGTGATCGGCAGTTCGGTGTCGATCTATGGATTGCAGCGAAGCGAACTGATGCGGCAATTCGAAGCCCGCTATGCCAGCTGCGCGCCAGAATCCCTGGATGTAGAGGCCGATTCGGCCAGGCCCACAAGCTGGGTATTTCTGGAGCATCCAGGATTGAGCACCTATCATTTGCGTGCCTATGTACCGCTATTAAAGGAGCTCCATCCGGATTTGATTGTTTATCCCTTTGGCCTGGTGGATTTTCGGCTGGAAAGAAGATTGGCATTGAAGGCGCCGTACTTTGGCGAATTGGAACAAAAGAAAGAACAACATGCCATCTTGCTGGCAGATCGACTGAGCGAAGAAATGATTAGCATCGCTCCTGGCGGCCTGGACCCCTGGCAACACCTTCCCGATTACCCCTGGGCCAGGATACAGTTTGCGCGGGTTCTAGAAACGGCCAGATACGGGAGTCTATCGCTCCAGGGCTGGAAGACCTACCTTGGGAATCATCTGGGATCCGGACGATCCTACGAACATTATGCAGGAGTCCCCGTAGGCGGAGGAGGGATTCATCGAAACGGATGGACCGGCGCGGATTTCTCCGTGCCCTGGACCGATGTATTGCAGCAGGATGGACTCAGCCTGGAATGGCAACCTCCATCGACCGAGCCAGGGCACAGTTCGGACAGGGAGCCAAATCGCTCTGCCTTGCTGCGCATCGCGGCCAACGGCTGCGAAGAGACCATAGAGCTGAAGCCGGGCTGGCAGCGTATTCATCCACACTGCAAAGCCGATGAGCTGCATTTTTCCCTGTCTACCTGCCGATACGATCCGTCGCTGGACGATTGTGTGGGCGTTCGGCTCAGTCGAAACGCCGGCCAGGCGGATTTCGCAACCCGAAGCCGGCCGATCCGACGTGAAGATCAAATGATCGCGGAGATGTCCAGGGCCCAATACCTTGACTCCCTGAAGCAAAGGGTGCTGGATCCTTCCAGGCCCCAGACGGGTTACTTTCGCGCCATGGAGTCATCGCGAAAAGACCTGGCGCATCGGCCCTTTGATGCTACCTTTCCGGGATTCGAGATGCTGCGGCAAAGCGCCGACGAGCTACGGGCGGCCGGGCTGGAATTTCTTCCTGTCTATATGCCCGAGCTTTCTTACAGCAAGGATCTGTATTCGGATTCGGAGTTCTATGCCGGGCTGGTGGATTTCTTAACGCAATTCGGCTACTTAGACTGTAGCGCCATTCTTCCGTACAACCGATTTTATGATTTTCATCATCTTACCTATGAAGGCTCCCGGGAAATGAGCG
>JAGRNC010000509.1 GCA_020440935.1 Leptospiraceae bacterium
ATCCGGCGAAAATCGAAGAAGCAAAAATCCGATGGGAAAACCAGAAGTTTCCATCGGTCCCTGGAGAAACGGAATTCGTTCCGCTGCCACAATAAAAAAAGGGCCCCTTTCGGAGCCCATGTGCGACATCGGCGATGAGAGAGCCAATGCGCGAAGAGTGTGTTCGAAATTATACGTTTGTTGAAGAAGCGGCAGGCTTTTTGGCAGCCGGCTTCGCAGCAGGCTTGGCTTCGCCTTTGCCTACGATGCTGTCAGTTCTTTGCTGAATCAGCTGCGAAAGCTCGTCGATGCGAGTATTCAAATCTTTGATTCTTTCTTCGCCGACAAATGCCTTGATTTGCTCAAATACTTGCGCGTAGTTCTTTTTTGCTTCTTCCAGTACCACTTTCAGGTTCCCTTCGGCTTTCTCAGATACGTCTTTCACGCCTTTAATGGTTTGATCCAGAGTATTGCGCAATTTCGCCGCTGTTTCCGAGCTATCCTGGGCGCCTTTGCTTTTCAGATCTTCAAATGATTTCTGCAATGTAGATACAAATCCCTGCAGATTCTCTTCACCTGCTTTATAGAGACCGATTCCAGCGTTCACCAGATCCTGTAGTTGCTTGTTGTTCATAGTTCCCCTCCTCTTCCGTTCTGCATCCGTATCCCGGTGCATTGTGCGTTGCACTATTTTTGATGCGCCGCATAAAGAGTCAACCTTTTTTGAAGAAAAAACTTTACGTCCGTCCTGATTCGCCGTTTATGACGGGTTTTTCCCGTCCATAGTAGATAATCTTGGCCGAATTTGGCCGACGGGGTATGCGATTCCGGATCCGGTCCCTATACTGTGAATCCCAATCGAAAAAGGTGCAAACATGGATAAAAAGAAACTCGGCAAATACAAAGAAATGCTCCTGAAATCCAAAGCAGAGATCCTGCATGAATTGGAATTGGAGAATGAGAACATTATCTACAACGATCAGGGCGATCTGGTAGATATTGCCGATGTGGTCATCAACAACGAGCTGATGAATCGGCTCTCGGACATGGATTTCGAAAAAATCAAGCTCATCGACCGAGCCCTGGAAAAGATCGATGATGGAAGCTATGGTGTATGCGAGGGCACAGGCAAGCCCATCCCGGAAGCCCGACTGAATGCCATCCCCTGGACTCCGTACACAGTGGATTACGCCGAACAGGTGGAAAAACAACGCAAGAAAGCTGCTCAAATGGAGCTTCCCGAGAAGCCCTGATTCCACGCGGGCCGTCCATTTGGCGGCCCCTACCCTGGCTGCCAGCAATCCACGCTGCAGCCCCATTTCCTTTCAAATACGCTCCCGTAGCCCGGATCAGACCGCTCTTACGTGCCCTGGCGCAGTGTTCCATTGGATAATGGATGACTTTTGCGCGGAATTTCAAAATTATGTCTACGACTATGAAAAAGGGAAACGAAACATCCGCCAAAACCCCGCCGCCAAAGAAGGTCCTGGGCGAGTATAGCGGAAGCAAGATCCAGGTACTGGAAGGCCTCCAGGCTGTAAGAAAACGCCCTGGGATGTACATTGGAACGCAGGATCACACCGGACTGCACAAGATGGTCTACGAGGTGGTCGACAACTGCGTGGACGAATTCATGGCCGATTTCGCCACCCATTTCACTGTCAAACTTCTGCCCGACAACGTGGTAGAAGTGATCGACGATGGTCGAGGCATTCCTGTAGATATTCACCCCACCAAGAAGGTGCCCACCCTGGAAGTGGTGATGACCGTGCTCCATGCAGGCGGTAAATTCGGCGATGATGCCTATGAAATCACCGGAGGACTGCACGGCGTGGGCGTTTCTGTGGTGAATGCGCTGTCCGAGTGGCTGGAGGCCGAAGTGCACAGTCGCGATGGCTTTATCTACCAGCAACGATACAAGCAGGGCGTACCCGAAGGCCCCATGAAGAAGATTGGAAAAACGAAGCTTCATGGCACCACCGTCCGGTTCAAAGCGGATGCTACCATTTTTACCACCACCGAATACAAATACAATACACTGCGGCAGCACTTTGAAGAGATCGCCTTCCTGAACAAGGGATTGCGAGTGCACCTGGAAGACCATCGCACCAAGCAGGCGAAAAAAGAAGAATTCTACTTTGAAGGCGGCATCCAGGAGCTCATCGAAAAGCTGGCCGAGAAAAAGCATAAGATTCACAAAAAGAGCATCTACTTCGAAGGCCACAATGAACATGTCCGGGCCGAGATTGCCATGGCCTACTGCGATAGCCAGAATGAGTCCATTTACTGCTTTACCAATGGAATTAATAACAACCTGGGCGGAACCCACCTGGAGGGTTTCAGAACGGCGCTGACTCGAACTCTGAACGAGTATCTGAAGAAAGAAGAGTCGATGAAAAAGAAACTCGGCAATAATCTGAGCGGCGAAGACGTACGCGAAGGACTGATAGCCGTAATTTCTGTAAAGCTGCCCGATCCTCAGTTCAACTCACAAACCAAAGAAAAGCT
>JAGRNC010000510.1 GCA_020440935.1 Leptospiraceae bacterium
ATTCTTATTTCTCGCCTTTCTGGGCACAACTTTCCCTAATTCCATAGCGGGCGCCCTGGCCAACCAGGGCGGTCGCGCGGGTAGCGCCACGGCAATGCTCGGAATCCTTCAATATGGCCTGGCAGGTATTGCCTCGGTAATCGTATCGCAAGTCGACGGAGGAAGCGCTGTGCCCATGACGGCCACCATGGCCGGATGTGCCGTAAGCGCTGCCATTATGTTTCTTGTTATCGCTCCGCACAAAGAGATGCATGTGGAAAGCGGTCCTGCAATAGAGGCCGAAGAAGAATCCTTGAGCTAAGAGCACTCGGTCTACACGTCTATGGCCAATTCTTGTCGGGCACAGTCGCAAGATTCTTGATCGGCGATTGTGCCTACTTCAGACTCATTCGCGCAAAAATGTCTTGTATAAATTGGATACGAGGTGTCTCTACAGTCCATCGGTTTTACGGAGGCAGCCCATGGATCGAGTACCCCAGGTATACGCTTTGTATCGTTCTAATGATCGCACAGGATACGGATTGGTCCTACCCTCAATCAGTGCGATGGCAGACTTGATCGCTGGCGCTTTTCTGGGTGTCGCGGAGAGGTCCAGGCTACTGACCCGCTTTCTGTTATTCGCATTGTTATCTGCTTTTGCTCTTCCGAACCTTCCAGCGGAAGGGGCTCCCGGATCAGAGATTCGGTTTCATCGACTTTCTTTTACTCTTCCAGGGGCCTGGAAGTCCACCCCGCAGGGTAAACTATTACTACTTCAATCGACGGAGTTTCCCGGAGCGCTCATGATGATGGCGCAACCATCGGACCTGCGCACCTGGACGATTCGCGGATATCTGGAAAACGGAATCCAGGGGATGGAAAAGCAAGAAGGCCGCCGACTCATTAAGGCATTCCCGGTCAGTGTTGCCGAAGGAATGACACAATCCGGCCATGGCTTTGCTTTTCAGACTCGAGTTACAACAAATTCGAAAAAGTCAATGCGATACGCTGCCTATTATGCATTCACAACGGGGGCGAGGTTTCAAACCATCATTGTTATGGCCACGAGTGCGGAGCAACTGAAGGCCCTCCTTGCCGGGCCATGCAAGGCTTTTGATGACGTGAGCGTGCATCTGGATACGGTGACGGTGCAACGATACAAAGGCGCGGCCCACTCCTTTTTTAACTACAGTCTGCAGCAGCCAGGCCATTGGAAGCGGGAAGACTCGCCTTACTCCAATCTTTCGGTCTTTAGATCTTACAATCTTCCGGGAAGTAATTATGTTTTTGGAAATGCCAATCGATTTGTAATCGAGTATGAATTGCAGCCCGGAAAAGCGGTCAGTCCTGTGGCCGCGCTGGAAAGCTACTTAACCAAGCGTTCTACTCTTTATTACAAGGGGTGGACCAGACCGCAGGATGCTCCTACAATAGCGCGCATCGATGAGCTACAGTTGGAAGACGGTAGCATTGTTACGGGCCTGGCTTTGCAGCAAACGAACGATGATCGGTTTTACCTGGGCGCATGGATGGTGTCCGGTCCGGGCTACTCACTGATCGTTGCATCGGGCTTTAAACTTTTCAGATACGATCTAATCAAGCGCAATAGTACGGCGCAGATAGAGCACAATGCATGGTATGAATTCTATAAGAATTTGCTTCAGATTGTGGCAAGCGTTGAATGGAATTCCAATGTGGTCCGGAAGCCAGATGCCGAACAGGCCTTGATCGCTAACCGCCAATTTCGCTTTAACAGAGAAAGAATCCTGTCCGGGGATTCAATCTCCGTTTTCAGCAGCAATCAAATTAGCTGGGATTTCTTTGAAGGCAATCGCGTACAGTATAAGATGGATAAATTTACTTCATTCAACGATTACGATGTGAACCCCTCCACCGGAACGCCCGATACATCGTCCGGTTTTCTTACACGCGAAGGAAAAGGCAAAGACGCAACATTTCAAGTCTGGCAGTCTGCGAAAACTTTGTACATCCTTGTTATGCATCCGGCCGGGATTGCCACGTTTCATCCGCTTACCCTGTCTCCATTCACCATCGACGGATTTCAGAACGGTTGTTGCCAGTAGCTTGAATCACCGGAAGGCTGTGGGAAGGTGGACAACAGGGATAAGTCTTTGATATTGGCTTATGCCATCTGACTCGATTCGTGCCATCTTGAACTGGAGTGGCGGGAAGGATTCTTGCTTCGCACTCAGTCGGTGCGGCCAGGAAAGAATCGAGATTTGTGGCCTTCTCACCACTTTGCATCAGGACATGGATTTGGGATCTTCTAAGTCCTCAGGAAGTCGCGTTTCGCACCATGAGGTGTCGGAGGAGCTGATCACTGCTCAGGCCAGGTCCCTGGGTCTGCCCCTTAAAACTGTGATTTTACCCGCCAATCCATCGGACAAAATCTATGGCGCGACCATGGAGCAATCCCTGCAAGCCTTCTCAGCTGAAGGAATTAGCGACGCGGTATTCGGGGATATTTTCCTGGAAGATCTGCGG
>JAGRNC010000511.1 GCA_020440935.1 Leptospiraceae bacterium
GAATCCTGTTTCATTATTGGAGGAAACGGAGGAAATGGAACGCTTCGGCGAACGCTGGCCAGGGCTTCCTGATTGAATGCAGAAATAGGACTCGGAGTAATAAGACCGATGGATTTGAGGCTGCCATCGGACAGTAGTTCTATCCGTATGCGTACTCCACCCTCAATGCCCTGCTGCTTTTCGCGGAGTGGGTAGCGTTTATTCGCCTCAATTCTTCGCAAAACCTGTATCAAATATTCATTTCGTTTTCCTTTATCTTCGCCGGTTTCTCCGCTTGCGGGCGGTTCGGTCTGCGTACCAGGTTTCGAGCCAGTTCGTTGTCCCCCCTGGTCCAGGCGAAGAGTCACTGTACTTATATGATTTGTTTTTGATTTTTCGAACTTCTGCCTCGGATGTAAAGTAAGGGCGCCCATCGCCAATGCGATTCCCGCGCTCCAGAACCAGGGCGCCAGTTTGCCGGTGAGTATCGTATCTCCGGATGGCCGCGGGGGCTTTTTGGCTGGATCCAGTCGAAGCCCGGTGATGGTGTCTGGGCGATTGTTTATGGCAGTCACAATCTACTCCGGCCGGTATTCCAGATCCAGATTGATGACTCCGGCTTCGCGCGTCGCATCCAGAACCGCCATGAACTGGCCGTACCGAATAGAGGAATCTGCCTTGAGCGTTACTCTGGTTTCTGGCCTGGCTTCTATTTCTCTTCGCAGAGTCGATTTCAATTCGGACAGAGGTAGGGGCTTATTCTGAAGATAGGATTGGCCCTGCCGGTCCACCGATAAAACAAGCGATGCACCTTGCGGGGAACTTCCCGATTTGCCCTGCGGGAGGTCCAGCTCCAGAACGGGCTGGCTCAATCGGGCGCCAATCATGAAAAATATCAAAAGCAAGAAAACCAGATCCACCATCGGCGCAATCTCGATGCCGCCCGCCGATGACTTAATAGGAGCGAACTTCATGGTGCTGCCTCGCGGGTCCGCCTGGAGGATCGGTTCTCTTCCAGATAATGCGCGGTTCGATTCATTAAAGCAATGCGCCGATTGACCAATGACAGAAAAAATCCATGCAGCAAATAGGCCGGAATGCTGGTAAGTAGGCCAAACGCCGTGGTAATCATAGCTGTCCAGATGCCGTCGGCCAGCGCTGCAATGTCGGCCTGACCGCCCGAACCGGCGATGGCCTGAAAGGAAACCATCATGCCCGCAACAGTACCAAGCAGTCCGACCATCGGAGCTACGCTGCTAACCAGGGGAAGGGCGGAGAGCCGGCGGGTCATCTCCTCGGTCAGCTCATTGCCGGTCCTCAGGATGGCTGCATCCTGACTCGACGGGCTCTCAAAATCCTGGACGGCGACCTTTGCCAGCCGAATGGCCGGGAAGCGCCCCATTCGGCCTGCGAAGTCCGGCAAAATGCGATCCAGCAGAGTTCCAGGCGGCCCATTGCCTTCCCGGTGGGGGCGGGCGAAAGATTCGGGCTCTCCGGGTGCCGCATAGGTCCAGAGAAAATAAAGCATCCTCTCCAGGCCGATCCCGACGCTTACAATGAGTAGCCCCAGGATGGGCCACATGAATATTCCTCCGCGATAAAAAAGTTCCACAGGGCTCATGATGCTCTCCAATAAGAATGAGAATAAGTCTCAATATCGATATTTGAAAAGGGGCGCAATCCTGGCAAGAGTTTCTAACATTCCTGTTGCCCGGGACCTGCTCTTTGGACTTTTGGATCGATGGCCGAATATCCTGTGGAAGTGCGATTCAAAGACCTGGATGCCTTTGGACATGTGAATAATGCGGTATTTCTGAGCTACTGTGAACAGGCGCGCGTTCGATATTATGATTCCTTGTTTCCTCTAAAATCGGCCCTCGACTTTCCCTTCTTGCTGGTTCATGCCGAACTGGATTATCGAAAGCCAGTAACCATAACCGACGAGGTTGAGGTCTGGATTGGAGTGGGTCGAATTGGTAAGGGCTCCTGGGATTTTCTATACGAAGTACGCAACCGAAAAGACGGCATCGTCCATTGCAATGCTCTTACCATTCAGGCATACTGGGATCATGCAACGCAATCCACCGGACCCATTGCGCCGGAGCTGCGCCAGAAGCTAGAAGAGTCTCTGGTCGCCAGAGATACGCATTAAGAGCAGCAAATGGAAGTGCTGGATTCGCATCGTGCTTTTCAATGGGAACTCGATTAGTTGAGTTGTAGTTCCAGCTCCGCTTCAATCTGCCTCGCCTCGCTCCAGGCGCGGATCTGGCTTTCATCTGCGTACGGATAAATTTGTGGATCGCCGGGCAATTCGCCAAAAGAGATATCGAATTTCTTAAGATGCTCAAATATCTTTCGAGCGGGCTTTGAGGATACGTCCATGCACAAAGGTTTGCCGGAGAACGTCTTTTCAAGGGTTCCTTCGGGAAGATTGAGACAGTTGTCGCCAAAGTACAAGAAGTGATGCGAAGAAAGTGCATACTTCCCGAGTAGATCCAGCTTCA
>JAGRNC010000512.1 GCA_020440935.1 Leptospiraceae bacterium
ATTACGCGTCAGATCCTTGAAGTGGATTCTAATTTCCAACCAACTCTGGAGCGCGGGCTGGAATTCTACCTCGAAGGCTACGATCGGGAAACCATGGTTGCCGCTATAGAAGAAGCAATCCTTTCCGGCACTCCATTTGATCTCGAAGTGCGCATCCGAACGGCCCGGGGAAATGAGAAGTGGGTCCGATCAATCGGAAAGGCCGAATTCATGGAGCGGGGCTGCCTTCGGCTGTACGGCACCTTTCAGGATATATCCGATCGAAAGCGGACCGAGCAAGAATTGGAGCAGGCACGCTTACTGGCAGAGACGAGTAACCGAGCCAAGTCGGAATTTCTATCGAGTATGAGCCATGAGCTGCGGACTCCCATGAATGCAATCCTCGGATTTTCCCAGCTGCTCGAACTGAACCCATCGGGTACACTGAACGATGACGACCTGGATTCCGTCCGTGAGATTTCTGTTGCAGGAAAGCATCTTCTTGAACTGATAAATGAGGTGCTGGATCTATCCCGAATTGAATCGGGCGCTATTTCGCTGAACATGGAATCAGTGGCGCTCAGCTCCGTTTTTAGCGAGATAGAATCCATCGCGGATTCCCTGGCGGCACAGCGGGGCATCGATTTCGCGATTATTGAGCCAGCCGCTTACCGAGTAGTGAACGCTGATCGCGTACGCCTGAAGCAGGTGCTCCTCAATCTAATCTCTAATGCAATCAAATACAATGCGCCGGGAGGCAAAGTCAGAGTCCATTGCGAAGAGAGGGACGGATTTTTGCATATTCATGTAAAGGACGATGGACCGGGCATTCCCCTGGAGAAACAGCATCTGCTCTTCCGTCCGTTCCAGCGGCTGGGCGCCGAATCCAGTGGCGTTCAGGGAACGGGAATCGGATTGGTTATTACGCGAAAACTGGTGCGCCTGATGGGTGGCAGCATTACAATGGATAGCGCTCCAGGAAGGGGGAGCATCTTTTCCATTACCATTCCCGTCCTACCGGATGGCTGCGATGAATCAGAGATTGCCCCGCGGCGAATCCATTCTGGCCTTCCGCCATTGCGCAAAGCCACCATATTGTACATCGAAGATAATCCGGCAAACCTTCGATTGATGGAACAACTTCTCCGGCGATATTCAGAATTGAAACTGATTTCGGCGCATACACCGGGCCTCGGCATAGAACTGTCGCTGTCCAATACCATTGACCTGTTTCTGGTGGACATTCGTTTGCCAGGGATGGATGGCTATGAGTTGATTCACACTCTGCAAAAAGACCCGCGTTATACCAGTACTCCGTTCATAGCGCTTTCAGCGAATGCGATGGACTCCGATGTGAGAAAAGCCACCGAATCGGGCTTCCATGACTATTTGACCAAACCGATCCATATAGAAGAGCTCGAAGCGATACTCCAGAAATACCTTTCGGCCTAATCGATCCGGGAATGGAGCGAGCGGACCGATCAATCCTGAAGCAATATTGCCGTCGCCTAAATAGTAACGCCATAACATACAGCCTCTGACATTACTACCTTCGCAGTGCACAGCCCTTCTCAAGAGTAGAACAAAAGGGAAGGGCTCTCCAATCCGGAACAATACAATCGCTTTGACAACGCCTCCAGACCTCGTAGATTGTTATCATGCAACCGGTTCCAGCCATGCGCCTGTATTCTACTCTGTCCAGGCTTCCTATCTTCAAGAGCTATCGATCCAAGATCATGCTTGTTGCCTTTCTGGGTACCCATGTTCCGCTGCTCACGCTTCTATTCTGGTTTCTGCTCAGCCAGAACGTCGCATCCAATCAAATGATTCAGATTCTCCTGATTGCCCTCGGCGCAACGCTTGCCGGTACTCTTGCGACTCTGATCGTGTTGAATGCGCTGCTTCGTCCCATACTGGTAAGCTCCAGGGCCCTTCGCGAATTCTTAAAAGAGCGAAGCAAGGTTGCACTGCCCACTCATTTCACCGATGAAGCCGGAACATTAATGGCGGATACTACTGTCACACTGAATCGCTTGCATGAGTCGATGGATCAGATGGAAAACTTTGATGGAACCACAGGTCTTCCAAATCGTTCGCTTTTCCTTTCGCGGCTACAGAGAGTCATTGATAGCAAAGGGACAGATTCCAATTTCGCAGTTATATTGATTGAACTATCTCGACTATCCGAATGGAATGTTTCTTACAGCAACCTTCTGGTTTCCGAATTGGTTCGCCATGCAGGAAGCCAAATGGAAAAAGCGCTCTCGGACCGGGGACTAGTGGCCCGTATAAGCGATTCGACGTTTGCCCTGCTCATTTCCGATTTCGGATCGCAACCGGAAGACGCGCTGCTAACGGAAAATCCGGAGTCCTTACTGGGGGAGCCGTTTCGATCTTCGGAGAGCGGCGAAACAATTCACATAGAGACACTTGCGGCGGTGGCTTTGTTTCCTGGCGATGGAAAGAATGCGGAAGAACTCCTCACCAATGCCTTTACGGCGCTG
>JAGRNC010000513.1 GCA_020440935.1 Leptospiraceae bacterium
CTGCACCAGGCGCTGAATCGTAATTGCCTGCGAAATGATGGATCCAAGAATCTCAAGAAATTCCAGCACCGAGTCTGGATCGATGCCTGTCTGCGGATGAGTAAAGGTAGAGAAAACGCCGACAACTTCGGTTCCAGAAAAGATAGGACAACAAAAATAGCCCATATCGCCGGACTCAGGCACGGTCTTCATTCGGTTTAGAAAGCCGGGCTCATTGCGAGCGCTGGGAATGAAAATGGCTTTTTTGCTGTTGAACACTCCTCCGGTCACCCCTTCGCCGGGAGCGTATTTGATGGACAGGGCTTCGCGCTCATCGATGCCGCTGGAGGCGGCGATCTTCAGTGCATCTTCTTCGCGATTGTACAGAAATAAAGTGCTTCGATGTAATCGAAAGGCCTTTTCTGTAATCGTCATGATCTCGCGAAATACTTCATCCAGTCGCAAGGAATGCGAAACCACTCGCGAGATTTCCATCATAACACGGTGGAATCGATCGCGCACCTTTAGAAGGCGGTTATCTTCCAGACGGGCAAATATCTGTGCGGCCAGATTGGCCATGATATTGAGAAAATCCGCATCCTCCTGCGTAAACGCCCCGGCCCGCAGTGCATCAACAGAAAGAACTCCAATGAGCTCTCCTCGGGCTACCATGGGCACCGCCAGTTCGGATTGCAGATCCTCTTTTAGCCGAATGTAATCAGACTCTTCGGAGGCGTTGCTAACCAGTCTGGACTTGCCTTCGCGGGCCACCCAGCCCGTTACGCCTTCGCCCATACGCAAACGAAGCTTACCGCCAATGATGTTCAGCCCTCGAACAGCACGGGCTTCCAGGTATTCTCCAGTGGAGTCCAGAAGCATAATGCTGCCGGAGTCCGCTTCGGTGGCTTCAATGCAATCGGATAGAAGGGTATCCAGGATTTCTTCGGGATCCTCCAATCGGTTCATAGCCGAGGTGATTTCCTCGACAAACCTTGCAGCCAGCTCTGTAATCTTTACACTCATGTGCCTTCTTCCAAAGCATCCTGCCTTCTTTCAGGGCAATAGGGAACCATGGAATTCCGAGAAATTCACTAATTGCCTGCTTTCTAGACAAAACGATGCCTTTTTGTATAGAGTATAGCGTATTTCATGCCAGGTAGACGAAAAAAAGGTGCGCGGGCGTCGTTTTCTTCGGATTTGGTGGCTTTTCATGTTCTTTTATCTATCAAAGTGGATCACCCTGCTGTTCAGCCTGTATCCCGCAGCCTATTTCGGATGCCTTCTGCTGGCCTTGCTTGCGGCTCGGAAGACCAAGTATCGTAAGACCCGAACCCTGTTTCTCATCGGTTACCTGCTCTTTGGCTTCTGCTCCACCGATGTCTGTGCAGATCTACTATTAAGACCGCTGGAAGAAACTTACCCGACCATGGAGACAACTCTGGCCAGCCATGGTGCAGCCGATGGGATTATCGTTCTTGGAGGAATGATGGATCCAGTAGCCCAAAGAGGAGCCATTCCGGAGTTCACCGATGGGGCCAATCGGCTGTTCGCAGGACTGCACCTGGTAAGGGCAAACCATGCCAGGGCCATGATATTATCGGGTGGTAGCGGATTGATACTTCAGGGCGGCCCCGCGGAGGCAAGCTTGCTACGGGACTGGCTTATTGCGGAAGGATTGGCGCGCAAGGATCAGGTGATTGCAGAGGTGCAGTCGCGTAACACGGCAGAGAATGCGATTAACAGCAATCGGATTGCACAACAGATGGGCTGGAAGCGAGTATATCTGGTCACCTCGGCCTTTCATATGCCCAGGTCCATGGCCATATTCAAGAAACTGACGAACCTGGAATTAATCCCCATTTGCACCGATTACCGATCCAGCGCCTTCTTCTCTGGCCCGGAGGCCGTATTCCCCTCTGCGCATGGGATTCAAAAGACCTGGATTGGAATGAAAGAGTATCTGGGACTGCTGGCATACTGGATGAAAGGATACGTCTAAGATCGACGGTTTGCTTTTGGAACGGTGGCCGGAAAAATGCAGTTCCGGAGGGCCGAATTGGTCGATTTGCATAGATAGGAGACTATCATGTCCGGCCATCGTCGCAAGTACCCAGAAGACCATTTTCCCCACGCATTTGAAATCATAGTACTTCTGCTCATCTTTCTGGCCATCTGCCATCTTTGCCTGGAAGAGCTCTCGGTGCTTCTCCGGTGGGATTCAGAAACCCATCGCAACCTGGTACTTGCAGCGTTTGCCTTTGACCTTTTCTTCTCTCTAGAGTTTCTGGCGCGTTCCATGGTCTCCGTGCGCGAAGGCCGATTCCTGGTCTATTTCACGCAACAAAGAGGATGGGTAGACTTTCTGTCATCCATCCCTCTGGCCATTCTCGTTTCCGGACCGGCGCTGGTAGTGCTCTTCTCGGGCAACGGTAGCGAGATGGAACACCTTCCGCAGTATATGGTGCTGTTGAAAACAG
>JAGRNC010000514.1 GCA_020440935.1 Leptospiraceae bacterium
GTTTACCAGGAAGCAGTCCGGTTATAGCGAAGAGAGGTAACTCGATATGAGCATTTTCCAACATTATCAGGCTCGCTACGAGGAGAACCGGGAGGAGAGCTATTCGCTGCACGAATACCTGGAGATATGCAAAAACGATCCCAGTGCTTACGCAACGGCCGCCGAACGCCTGCTGATGGCGATTGGCGAAGCAGAGATGCTGGATACCAGCCAGGATTCACGGCTTAGTCGTATTTTTTCCAATAAAATCATAAAGATTTACCCTGCATTCAAGGATTTCTACGGGATGGAGGACTCGATTGAGCAAATCGTCTCCTATCTCAAGCATGCGGCGCAGGGATTGGAAGAGAAAAAGCAAATACTCTATCTCCTAGGTCCCGTTGGTGGTGGTAAGTCCTCCCTGGCTGAATGTCTGAAAGCCTTGATGGAGAAAATTCCGTTCTATGCGATTCAGGGATCCCCTGTATTTGAATCTCCGCTGGGTTTGTTTTCGGCAGACGAAGATGGCCCGATTCTGGAAGAAGATTACGGCATTCCCCGCCGTTATCTGCGTACTATCATGTCACCGTGGGCGGTCAAGCGTTTACACGAGTACAACGGGGATATCACCCAGTTTCGCGTAGTCAAGCTGAAACCGTCTATCCTGGATCAAATCGCTGTCGCCAAAACCGAACCTGGCGATGAAAACAATCAGGATATTTCCTCTCTGGTCGGTAAAGTCGATATTCGCCAGCTGGAGCATTTCGCCCAGAATGATCCCGACGCCTACAGTTATTCCGGTGGTCTGTGCCGGGCCAATCGTGGCTTGATGGAATTTGTGGAGATGTTCAAGGCACCGATCAAAGTCTTGCATCCGCTCCTGACGGCCACGCAGGAAGGCAACTATAACGGCACGGAAGGGCTTTCGGCACTGCCATTCGAAGGTCTGATTCTGGCGCATTCCAATGAAGCTGAATGGCAAACGTTCAGGAACAATAAAAACAACGAGGCTTTTCTGGATCGTGTTTATATTGTCAAAGTGCCATATTGTCTACGCGTCTCGGAAGAAGTCAGTATCTATGAAAAACTGTTGACTAACAGTTCGTTGGATAATGCCCCCTGTGCACCGGGTACATTGGAAATGCTGGCCCAGTTTTCGGTTCTGACCCGTATGAAAGAGCCGGAAAATTCCAGCATCTTTTCCAAAATGCGAGTCTACGATGGCGAAAACCTGAAAGACACCGACCCCAAGGCCAAGTCGATCCAGGAATACCGCGATTATGCAGGTGTCGATGAAGGCATGACCGGTATTTCCACCCGTTTCGCTTTCAAGATACTGTCGCAGGTGTTTAATTTTGATCACAGCGAAGTAGCCGCCAACCCGGTACACCTGCTATATGTGTTGGAGCGCCAGATCGAGCGCGAACAGTTTCAACCTGAAGTGGAAGAGCGCTATCTCAGTTATCTGAAGGGATGGCTGGCACCGCGCTATGCCGAATTTATTGGTAAAGAGCTACAGACTGCGTATCTGGAATCGTACTCCGAGTATGGCCAGAATATCTTTGATCGCTATGTCACCTACGCTGACTTCTGGATCCAGGATCAGGAGTACCGCGACCCTGAAACCGGCGAGTTTTTTGACCGTTCAGCTTTAAACGAAGAGCTGGAAAAAATCGAAAAACCGGCCGGTATCAGTAACCCGAAAGATTTTCGCAACGAGATCGTTAATTTTGTACTCCGGGCGCGGGCCAATAACGCTGGTAAAAATCCGTCCTGGACCAGTTACGAGAAATTGCGTGCGGTGATCGAGAAGAAAATGTTCTCCAATACCGAGGAATTACTGCCAGTTATCTCTTTTAGCGCTAAATCGTCCAGCGATGATCAGCAAAAACATGAAGATTTCGTCAAGCGCATGATGGAAAAAGGGTATACCCGCAAGCAGGTGCGCTTATTGTCTGAATGGTATCTCAGGGTGCGTAAAGCGTCCTAAAGGATCGCTACTATGGCCCATTTTATTGACCGTCGCCTGGATGGCAAAAACAAAAGCGCTGTCAATCGGCAGCGCTTTATCAGGCGCTTTAAGGGGCAGATCAAAAAAGCCGTGGCAGAAGCCATGTCCGGACGCAGTATCAAGGACATGGATAGCGGTGAGAAAATCAATATTCCGGCGCGTGATCTGTCCGAGCCGGTATTTCAGCACGGCCCTGGCGGTCGACGCGAAATTATCCATCCGGGTAATAAAGAATTTATTCAGGGCGACCGTCTGCCACGACCACGTGGTGGCGGCGGTGGTGGTGGTGGCGGACAGGCCAGTAATAAAGGTGAGGGTGAAGACGAGTTCACTTTTCAGCTGACTCGCGACGAATTCCTCGATCTGTTCTTTGAAGATCTGGAACTCCCTAATCTGGTCAAGACCGAACTCGCCAAAGTTAAAGAGTACAAGTGGGTACGGGCCGGTCATACCACTGATGGTG
>JAGRNC010000515.1 GCA_020440935.1 Leptospiraceae bacterium
ATTTTGACATACGGATTCAGTACCGAGCCGAGGATTTGCAAAGAATTGAAAAAGAAACTGGGCTAAAGCCAGCGTTAATTCTTTCGGCCTGGAGTAATGAATTTCAACGCTGAAGGGACTGGGAAAAACCTATTACTCTTATATCCTCAGGTCCGGCGGGCCCACTACACAATCAATAACGAATGCGAATCCGATCGGCCTCCGGACGCAATCGAAGTCCGTAGCCTTGCTCCTCGTGTTCGGCGCCGTCCACTTTGAAATGAGCGCTTTTTAAATTGAGCGGACCGAGGTGCAATTCCAGAAATTCCAGCCCCGATTGTAGCAGGCCCGGGAATTCAATGAGTAGCTCACCTTCATTTTTTTCCAGATTCCCCGAAATCGTAATATGGCCGCCGTACATGGGAAAGGGACCAAAACGGATGGGCGCACCAATGAGCTCTTTGCGCTTCAATCCGGTAAACAAACGAAGATGGGTACCTCGATCGGCTACGACGAATTCGCGAAGCAGAATGAGCAATTCAGCGGCGGCCCAGCCATGGAATCCGTCTCCCATCACTCCACCGCCGGTGTTCGGATGAATCGCTTCTGGATAGGTCCACAACTGCGTTCTACTCTGAAGCACTCGCTTTAATACTCTTCGCGCTTCTTTTACTTCGTTCAGGCGAAGCAAACACTGCGCCATTTGAAGACTCAGGTAGATGTTGAAGCCCGAGTGGATAATTGGATGGAAAAACAGCCCCCGCAAAAAGAAGTCGCGATAGATTGTCATGACCGTGCGCTTTTCTTCTGCCTCAGGAAGAATGTGTAAATCCAGCGGATAGAGCATGCAAATGCTTCCGATCATTCCCGAATCGATGGGTCTGGAAGGGGCGGCTGTAAGGACTCCGTATTTCTGACGATCCTCTAGCGAAAGAGTTAGAAAATCCGAACGATAGGCATTTTCCTCTTTTAGATATTGCTGACGCTCCTGCATCCGCCCCAGGGTCTCGGCCACATAGGCCGCTTCGCGCAATCCGCCGATGCTCCAGAGGTTATCCCAGTAATAGTGGTCAGCTGGACCCAGGTGCTCGGCGCTAAAACCGGGCGGCATTAGCCGTTTCTGGTAGCCGCGACGTCGCTTTTTCTTAATCCATTCGACACCGCGCTGGATGGAATCATAAGATTGCTTCAGTAGATCCCGATCCCCGGTCATGCGAGCGAAATGGGCAAGGGTCCAGATAGCCTGACCGTTGGAGTCCCATTCGCCTTCATGGGAGCGAAAGAAGCCATCCTTTTCCTGCCGATCCGGATAAGTCTCCAGAACGATTCGCGCCTGTTTCAGAAAATTCCAGCCCGCCAACGCCGATAGCATATAGGCGGCATCTCGAAACCAGAATTGCCGGTAGGTAAACACTCCCGGCGTGATCTTTGTGCCGGTCTGTAGCGATAAAACAAAGCCTTTATTAATAGCGGCAGCACGATTCCAGAGTTCCCTGGCGCTCTGAAACACGGCGCCTGGTTCCATTCGCTTGCTCCATTGTAGCTGGCTTTCCTGAAGCTCCGATTCGAGGACACCTTCGCTGCGAAATCGGCTGCTAAGGGGAAAATCGTCCTGAACGATAAGCTTTTCGCGCATTCGCTCGCCCTCTTTTCGAATGTCATCCAGCTGGGGAGCGCGGGCCTTTCTAAGAGCGCTTCGATTTTCGAACTCAAGCTCGGGAGGAAGCACCTGTTCGTAAGTTCGCGCATGAAATCGAATACGCCCCTTACCCTTGAGTCGATAATGAAATGCCCCTGTGGCGATACCGTACGGGCAGTTAATTTCGCCTACCATGGTTCTATTGAAATAGGCATCGCCCCGCTCCAGCGAGGAGCAAACAACCAGATCCGGTGCATCCAGAAGAGCCACTTCTTCTTTGCCGTTAATTACGACGATGCCGCCGCCTTTTTCGGGGCTATACTTCAGGTCCTGGATGAGAGCAGCCCCTTCCGGATTGAAAGGCCGCACTCCAATAATGATTTCCCATCCCGGTGAGCCCGCTTCCCATTCCACGAGATTGAGGATTGTGCCATCCTCCATCGGCGAACCAGCCACTTTCCATGTAACGCGAATGTCATCTCGGCTGTAGGTCGTAACAGGAATGGGCAGATCGGAATTGAGCTCCTGCTCTACCTTGACCTGACCGCGTGCGGGCAGATAGATTTTACCTGCCTTCCACAACGCTACCTCAATACTGTAATATCCGATAACGGGGCTGAGCGCGCCCGCCGGATCAATTAGACCAAAGCTTGGGGTATTGGGTCCGCGGATACCCAGCCAGTTTCGATGGGTAAGGTTCAGACTCAACATGGAGCCTGCGCGAGGAATAAAGGACGGGTCTTGCGGGTTGTACTGACGTTCTACCCAGTAAGGGCCCGCAAAGTTGCGATAGAACTGAAAAAAACAGTAGTTCCACATCCCGCTTGCG